>NZ_LWGE01000730.1:0-535 GCF_001635315.1 Oleiphilus sp. HI0123 | reverse complement strand
CCAATTTGCGGAAATACCATTGGTCAGGATCGGCGCTTCTTGGTGAAGTATATGCCGGAGCTAGAAGCCTTCTTTCATTACCGGAACCTGGATGTCAGTACATTGAAAGAGCTAGTTAGGCGCTGGAAACCAGAGATTCAATCAGGCTTAAAAAAACAAGGTACTCACCTGGCACTTGATGATATTCGAGATTCGATTGAAGAGCTAAAATATTACCGGGAGCACTTTATTAAAGCCTAAGTAAGTGCCACTCCTTTAAGAACCCTTCTTTTGGTTTCTCCGTGCAGGCCTCCGGCCGCTCTGTGTCCTCTGTGGTGGGTTCGTTTTTGGGGTTTTGATCTTTAGGATTAAGCCCTCTTAACCACAGAGGGCACGGAGCGCTTCGCTGCAAAGAGGAATAATATTTCCCTGTAAAATGGGTGCAATTCAGCTTAAGTAAGTGCCATTCGGGTCAGAGTAAAAAAAGCTATTTTTACTCTGATCCCACGATTAGGCGCTTAAGTCCTGCAATCAGTGCCTGGCATTCTTCAGGTGT
>NZ_LWGE01000729.1:0-654 GCF_001635315.1 Oleiphilus sp. HI0123 | reverse complement strand
TCGGGCTTCCTAATTTCTACGTTGACCAACAAAACCTTCACTCCTTCAAAGCCCAGACTCAACTGAGGCAAGATGATGCCAGAATCAACGAGTTACTAGGTGGCACCGTACCAGTGAACGTATGGATAAGCTCAGATGAGCAAAATGGCATCCTTTCTCCTGAGGTATTACGAGTGATAGAAAAACTCGAAGCGCAAGCTAAGCGTCATGATGCAGTTGGCTACACAAGCTCAATATCTGGTTTTATCAAACAGCTACACAAAACCTTATCGCCCAATGATGACAAGATACAAAGCTCAGAGCTAAGTCCGGAGCTTATATCCCAATATTTATTTTTGTTAGAGGGCGGCCCCTCACGAGACCTTGAGTCTATTGCCAAAGTGGGCCCTTACAATGAAACTCGCGTGGTAATCATGTCCAAAACAGATGGCTCCAAGCAGTTACAGCAACTGTTAGACGATCTAGGCCCTATTGCTGAAACCTTACCTGAAGGGGTTTCGTTTAGATTCACCGGCTACGGGAGTATGAATGCTGCCGCCTCAAAAGAAATTATCCAAGGACAACTTTCCAGCATTATCATTTCGGTTGTCGGACTTTTATTGGTTTTGTGCACGATCTACCGCTCAATCCGTATTGGAATAATCGCTATCTTCC
>NZ_LWGE01000728.1:0-499 GCF_001635315.1 Oleiphilus sp. HI0123 | reverse complement strand
TTGGCTATGGGTTGTCGAAGGTATTAAACCCACGTGCTGGGATATTACCGGCGTAGGCGTTGCGCTATTGGGCATGGCAATTATCATGTTCAGCCCTCGTGAGCTATAGCCTGATAGGTAGCTGATGCTTTAAGTGTCATCCACCATGAACTGGCCAGTCTTGCATCGTCCGATAAGCCAGAAGGGGTATCGGTCTTGGCGCGAGTTTTTATTTTTCCATTCCCGAAGAATGGTTTTTCCCACCTAAACGAGTGAATACGCATGGATAAGCTAACGAGTGATAACAAATTAATGGCTTCGGTAGACCTAAAAAACTGGGCGAACCTAAGTCGCTCTGTGTTAAATGGCATCGTTGGTGATTATCTGGAAAAAGAGCACAACCCATTAGCCATCGATATGGCTTTTTACCAGCAAAACATACCTCTATTGCTAGATGACACGCTTGCTCAACAGGTGCTTCAAGGTTCCGGGAGCGTCAAAGCAGAAAAAGCCTTATCTA
>NZ_LWGE01000727.1:0-657 GCF_001635315.1 Oleiphilus sp. HI0123 | reverse complement strand
GTTTTGTTACGTCTGCTACAAGCGATAATGCAGACAGTGATAATGACGGCTTGCCGGATGTATGGGAGATCCAGTTCGGCTTGGACCCACAAGATGCCAGCGATGCATTTATTGACCAAGACAACGATGGTTTGAGCAACCGAGAGGAATTCGCTGCGCAAACTGACCCTAATAGCGCTGATAGCGATGTGGATGGTATTCCAGATGGTTGGGAGTTTGATCACAACCTCAACCCAAATGATGCAGCAGATGCTAGCCTTGATACTAACAATGACGGCATAACGAATTTGGATGAATTCCTTAGTGCGGCAGATACTGAGGCGCCGGTGATTGATTTGGTTTCTGAAATTACGTTGGCGTCTAATGGGCCATTAACTGCAGTGCCAATGAGTAATATTAGTGCAAGCGATAATGTTGATGGAAGTGTCGCGCTTATTAATTTAGATGAGACCCACCTACCACCGGGGCATCACATAGTTAACTGGCTCGCAGAAGACTCGGCCGGTAATAGAACAATTGCCAGCCAGTCTATACAGATAATACCGCAACTTTTGTTAAGCAAAGCTCAGGTCACAAGTGAAAACAATCGTGTTTCAGTTAACTTGAGCTTATCTGGGGAGGCACCAGTTTACCCTGTGCTTGTTCCTTACAGTCTTG
>NZ_LWGE01000726.1:0-738 GCF_001635315.1 Oleiphilus sp. HI0123 | reverse complement strand
CGGTTACGGCGCGCGATGGTTTTTCCAGACCATAAAAGTCTTGAACAATTTCAGTGATAACGCCTGAGGGTTGTATGTATTTGCTGAATATATCCATGCCAGACGTTGTGGCATAGTTAAGTATCCATGGTAACTCTTGTTGGAATCCTTTAGGGCTAATTAGTACAAGCTTATCCAATTTTTCGGGGTGCTGCAGACCCGCGTACTGTGCGGCCAAATAACCGGAGTAGGAACTGCCAATAAGCGAAAATTTATTTATGCCAAGATCTTCAATAAAGTATTCAAGTGTGTGGACAATGTAATCGCTCGATAAATTTTCGGCGCAAGTGTCTGTACTATCAGAAACACAGTGTGGTGCGCCAGTAAGCCCTGATCCTGGCAGGTCTATTGCGATCAATCTAAAGTCATTACTCAGAATGTCGATCCAATCCTCCCAAGCATGAAGTGAGGAAAGTTCGCTGTGAAGTAGAAGTATTACAGGGCCTTCGCCTACGTCGCGATAATGGATTTTTGTATTAAAGTCGTTTTCGATCCACTGGGAGTCACTATAACTATACTTGCTCGTAATGTACCAGTCAGGTAGCTCGGAAAAGCCAAGAAAATTAGACAAGGAGGTCGAAGATTGAGACGCCTGCTTGATGTTTGCGCAGCCGCCTAGACTTAGGGCGAAGGTAAATGTCAATAGGACAAAAGCAAGCCTAATGCGGTAAAAAAGACGTTCCACTATACGTATCCATC
>NZ_LWGE01000725.1:0-304 GCF_001635315.1 Oleiphilus sp. HI0123 | reverse complement strand
AGTTGTTTTTGATTATCAGGAAAATGATGTTTACTGGTGTACAGCTGATTTTGGTTGGATCACCGGCCACACTTACATGCTTTATGGGCCGCTAGCGAATGGTGCTGTGAATGTTATGTATGAAGGTGTGCCGAACTACCCTGATTTTTCGCGTTTTTGGCAGATTGTTGAAAAGCATAAGATTAACGTTATCTACACTGCGCCGACCGCAATTCGAGCCTTGATGGCAGAAGGCGATGCCTATGTTGAAAAATGCGACCTATCAAGCTTGCGTTTGCTGGGAAGCGTGGGTGAACCAATCAAC
>NZ_LWGE01000724.1:0-404 GCF_001635315.1 Oleiphilus sp. HI0123 | reverse complement strand
TTCCATTGCACAAGTACATAGCGCCACGCTACATTCAGGTAAAGAGGTAGTCGTCAAAGTCATTCGTCCTGGCATTGAGCGAACCATCGACCAAGATATTGCCGTCATGCTGTTCTTTGCTCTGGTTCTGGAAAACTATTGGGTGGATGGTAAGCGACTTCACCCGGTACAGGTCGTAAGAGATTATGAAAAAACAATTTACGATGAGCTCGACCTGCAAAGGGAAGCAGCAAATGCCTCCCAGATCCGTAGAAACTTTCTAGATTCTGAACTGATCTACATCCCGGAAATTCATTGGGACTACACTAACCAGCACGTTCTGGTCATGGAACGGGTGTATGGTATTCCTGTTGCTGACGTTGACGCGCTGAGAACCGCCGGGGTCAACCTGAAAGCACTTGCCG
>NZ_LWGE01000723.1:0-289 GCF_001635315.1 Oleiphilus sp. HI0123 | reverse complement strand
TTGAATTGCTTGACTTAGTGGGCTTGTCAGCACGCGCTAAACATAAGCCTTCTGAGTTGTCGGGAGGAGAGCGTCAGCGAGTTGCCATTGCTCGTGCGCTGGTCAATCAGCCAAAGTGCGTATTGATGGATGAGCCGACGGGAAATTTGGATGAAACCACAGCACGAAAGATCCAAGATGTGATGCTGACCTTGCAGCGTGAGCTGGATACAGGCTTCGTTGTCGTAACGCATGATACGCAATTAGCGCACAAGATGGACAGAGTATTAATCATGGAAGAAGGTGTGTT
>NZ_LWGE01000722.1:0-299 GCF_001635315.1 Oleiphilus sp. HI0123 | reverse complement strand
CTCGCATTTTAGTAGGGCAAAAACCCCAACAATAAACTATGCCTTATTATTGCTCCTCACACTCAAACCCGCTAAGACCAGCGTCGTCCGTAGACCTTACAAACAGTAACAATCCTTAGTTACTCTGCGGCATAGTACTTGCTCCTCTGTAATACAAACACTCAAATTCATCGGCATTTCCAAGAGGAGCTTTGTCATGCGAAATATGCCTTGGGCTGAGAAACTAGACAGTACTCCCTTTATCGCCTTACTAACGATCATTACACTAACATCGTGGCTAATACAGCCCTCGTCATATT
>NZ_LWGE01000721.1:0-5266 GCF_001635315.1 Oleiphilus sp. HI0123 | reverse complement strand
TGCATGAAAGGAACAGCCAGCAGCCTATCTTGGAAGATAAGCTAGCTTATTCTGGAATGCCTTAGCCTAATGCCCGAAGCTCTTCATAAGACCTTTAAGCTTGTCACCACCTTTCTCTTCAAGTTTCTCCATCAGCTTCTCTTTAGCTTTCGCTTTCAGTTTTTCCGTCTGCTTTGCTTTAGCTTCTTTGATAAGCTTATCAAGTATTTGTTTACCCATAGCCTGAGCAAGTTCCTTTGGAGGAAGGCCCGCACTTCCACCTACATTCGAGACAGCAAAGGTGGGGAGAGTTTCATCATACTTTTTCTGGCCAAGCGCACTCAGATCTAACGCTAGTTGCGTATCTTTGATAGTTAGCTTCTTGATCACGATGCGCACGTCGGAGTCTGCACCCGACTCTTCCTTAGTCTTGTCAGCACTGCCGCTTTTTCCTGAGTCAGCACTAGCCTGACTGGTAATCTGCTCAAGCAATACATTTAGATTACCTTTTCCTTGAGCATTCAATTCATACAGTGCCGAAAGTGAATCAACCAAGACTTCCCCAATGACAATCGGCATTTCAGTGATATTCTCTGTACCAATATCCAGGCGCACGATACCAAAACCAAGAGCTGACGTCGGGGTAAAGCCATTAGGGTTAGCGACAGAGAAATCGCTCAACTCACCAAAACCATCCATCAACCTGATATCAACACCCTCTACAACAACAGCGCTTTGTAAAGCCTTGCTGCCATGCGTTTCAACCTGCTCTTTAACGATGTCATTGAGTGAGCCGGCCAGGTAAGCAACACCTGCGACGGCGATTAGTATAATTATCAAAAGTGGTAATAGTATTTTCTTCATAAAGGTTACCTATGGCTGTTGTTGCTTATCTTTTAATTCGTTTTCGCGCTGATTGTGCCTTAATCTGGCCTTAATCACTAACTTCATTTTATGCATTCGATGACCACTGATGAATAATGCGATGGCTATCAAGCCTAGCACTCCGTGACCCGCCAGAGCCTGGCTTCCAAACTCCCGATACACGACATAGTCTTCGATTTGGCCGACAAAGCCAATCATTATGACAAAGCTCAAGAAAATTGCGATAAAGGTCGGTGCGCTGTGCGCACCGGCGGACTCCTTAAGCAGGCGCTTTTCGAGCCTGCCTTAATACTCCACTCGCTCTCCCCATGTTTTAATGATAGGAATCTCTCCCACCCAAACGGGAAGCACCAAGTCTTCAATGTCATCATTTGGGCCGCCCTGTCTTTGTTTCACTGCCCCTTCGTCGATGTCCATCCTGAGTAGTGATGTTGCCTGAAGTTCCTTTTCATTGGGTTGGCGAATTTGTTTCCAACGGCCGGTTTCGAGCTGTTCAACAAAGTGCTCATATGCGGCAAGCTGTTGCTGTTCATCTTCCACCAATTCAAAGTAGCCAAACAGTACAGCCGAACGATAGTTAGCACTGTGATGGAAGCCCGATTTCGCCATTACCCAGGCATTTAATTCAGCGAAGGATACACAGGCTTCGAGCCCACTCGTGAGTTGCTTAACCAGGCGACTGCCTCGACTACCATGGATATAAATCGCATTGTCGACACGCCAGCAAAGCATCGGGATAGACATAGGTTTACCTTCGGGCGCAAAGCAAATATGCGCCAGTTTTAGCTCATCAATCAAGGGGTATAAGTCGCTCTGTTGGTAACTGGCTCGTTTTGCTGCTCGCTTTATTTCAGAGCGCTGCGTTTTCTTTAAGGTCACCTCTATTCTCCTTTGTTATATAAAGATATTTCCTATCGCACTCGTATCTCTGTGCTTGACTCATGCTTAGTCTGAATCAATACTGGCCCCACATTAAGATCCAATAATTAATTTCTGGTGGTACCAATTTGAGCACTGAAGAATTTGACTCGTTACGTGACTTTTCTTTTTCTGGCACCGAGACACTGCAACATCAGCTGTATCAGGGGGTCAAGAACAGAATATTAGATGGACGATTAGTCTCAGGGAGGCGATTACCTTCTAGCCGTGCGCTGTCGAGTATTCTTAAGGTTAGCCGAAACACGGTTTCGGGCGCCTTCGAGCAACTGAAAGCTGAAGGCTACCTGCAAACGAAAAAAGGAGCGGGCCACTATATTGCGACCAATCTTCCTGATGATTATCTCAATGCTCAAACGAAGAACATCATGCGATTTGAGTCAAAACCAACCAAGATGCCGCTCTCTGATTCTGGAAAAGTCTTGCTCGGCGACAACAAGATCAGAGTCTATCGCAACACCAGTTTCGAAGCCGGTTTACCTGACCTCAAAGCTTTTCCCATCAAAAAATGGGGGCAAATATATCAACAACAAAGCCAGCGTATCGCCTTGCTTGGATATGATTCATTACAAGGTTCGTCCTACTTGAGAGAAGTGCTTGCCAGCTACTTAAAATCTTCACGAGGATTGGATTGCACACCCGAGCAAATCATCATCACGGTTGGCGCTCAACAAGCGGTCAATATCGCGATTCAAGTCATCTTGAATCACGGAGATGAAGTCTATTTGGAAAACCCGGGCTACATTGGAATGCGCGAAGCCTTTAAAGCACATCAGTGCAAAATTACCGGCATCCCGGTGGGTAAGAATGGCTTAGACCTACAAGCACTACCGAAGAAACCAAAGGGTAAAATCTTATGTGTCACACCGACTCATCAATATCCGATGGGCGGGATTATGCCTTTGGCAAATCGCTTAAACATCCTTCAATGGGCTGCTGAAAATGGAGTATGGATTCTGGAGGATGATTACGACAGTGAATATCACTATGAACACAAACCGATTGCCTCCATGCAAGGTTTGGGTTTACAGGATCAAGTTATCTACATCGGTTCATTTAGCAAGGTACTTTACCCTGCACTAAGGCTTGGCTACATGGTTGTCCCTGAGCAAGTCATTGCCCCATGTGTGAAGACGAAAAATAGAATCGCAGGGCAAACACCAATGGTTGAGCAGGAAACTGTCGCTGAGTTTATTGCAGAAGGGCACTTTATCAGGCACCTGAGAAAAATGAGAGGGCTCTATCACGAGAAATTCAAAACGATCATCGCGGCTTGCGAACAGCACCTGGAAAATCTCGCAAAGCCCGAGTGCACCGGCGCGGGCATGCACATAGTATTGATTTTTAATCCGCAACTTTGCCAGGCCGGGCTATCAGATATGAAGGTTGTTGAAGCGATGAGGGAGCATAACCTCTCTGCCAGCCCCTTATCCACTTATTACCTCGATCGAGCCGAGGAGCAAGGCCTTGTACTGGGTTTTGCTAATACGGAGCTAAGCCTGATTGATCCGCATATACAAACGCTTCGGAATGTCATGCTTTCATGCATGACTAGCACTTAATCAATACTGTAAGGTCAATCGAACTAAAACAAGCCCACACCTCTATCAATATACTCAACTCGGCGGCGAGGCGTACCATGAAATGATTGTTCCAGGTTGAATTCAACACTCCCAACCGGAACACTGAAGAATACTCCGCTCGGTGTCGAAACGCGTTGCTGACTAACAGGTTCAATCCATTCCATGGCCTTTTTCTGCATCGACAAAAAGAAACCGCCAGTAGGTAGAAAAGTGCCGTTCTTTTGTTTTTCCCCTACTTCCATGCTTTTAAACTGAGTCATCGGAAAACAGGTCGGAACTCCATGAAGGTTACAGTCAGTCGTGGCAAAATCTATATCACCAATAAACGGGATAGGCCCAAGCGTAAAATTTGAACCACTGGGCAAACCGATATGGGTCGCTCGGACAGGGTCTGGCTGACCACCGCTTTCATAATCTACCTCACCATCCACCACATTCGGTGCGGTAATCGGATGAGCCTGCCCTTCTACCGGTGTAAAAGGCAAGAGAGCCCCCGCTAAGGCAAACCACCAGGGGCGATTAGGGGCATCAATCAATGCGTAAGCATTATCCTTTATTTGAACGGGCAGTTGACCGGTAAAGCTCAAAATATCCCCAGAGAAAATACCACGCGCCTGATGAAAGCCAATACGCATACCCACTAGTTCATCGTCTTCTTTAGCGATTTCGATGTAAGGGTCATAAAACTCAAAAGGAATGATTTCGCCCGCTCTATAGTAGCGTCCATCCATCTTTCTACCACTGGTCTCGGCAATCGCGCCAAAGCTCATATTCTTAACCCAAAGATCTGCGCCCTGCTTTTCCAAGCCTGGTTCTGTTCCATCACACTCAAAACAAGCTTCGCCATTTTCCCAGCGAGGATATTCGCCTAATTTAAGCTCCTCAACGTTCAGCTGCGTCTTGAGTTCCATACCAATATTTACTCGGGTCATTTCTTTTCCAAGAACGGTTTCCTGGTCTAGGGTGACAAAAGCTTGGCCGGAAATCTCCGATAGCTCTTCATCCTGCAAGGGAGTCATATCGGAATAACAGTTTTCAACGAATAAAACCGTTTTCGCGTAAATACAACCTGCAATGAGTTTGCCCAATGTATGAATTTCATCTTTGATGCTGGAAAAGTAGGTACTCATACAAACATCCTTTTGCACATGTGTGTTTTTATTTTGTTTATTTTTCACACATGCTAACGATGAAAAGTACCTCCCTCAACGAGATATTCTTACCTTTGTGAATGCCTTCAAGTCAGCCCCCTCCAAAGGATGGTAAGGTAGCTGGATATTACTACTTAATCACTTCGCCAATCACACAAGCCAAGTCATAACCCGCGGTTCTCAGCTCATTTAAACAAGCGTTCGCTTGATCAGCAGGCACTCCAGCCAATAAACCTCCCGCAGTTTGGGGGTCAAATAAAATCTCTGCTTCTTTCGGCGTTTCCAAGGAAATAAAAGCACGCATCTTGGTATCGATTTGTTTGTTTTGCTCATGCAAGCTCGAGAATATACCCTTAGCCATCAGTGCTTCAGTACCGTCCAATACAGGTAAGGAAGCCAGATTCAAAGAAGCCTTTTGCTTTGACGCCTGAAGCATTTCCAGTAAGTGTCCAGCTAAGCCAAAGCCCGTGACATCGGTACAAGCTTTCGCCCTATGGTTGAAGAGGATATGACTCGCCTTTTGGTTAGACTGAAGCATCATTTCAATCGCCGATTTCACCCAAGGCCCCTTCGCCAAGCCTCGCATATCCCCTGCAAATAAAGCCCCTGTTCCCAGCGCTTTAGTTAGAATCAATTTATCACCTGGCTGAAGCCCAGCCTTGGTTAGAAGCTGGTTTTCATCGGTTAGACCATTAATGGTAAAGCCAAGGCTTAGTTCAGCACCTTCTGCAG
>NZ_LWGE01000720.1:0-321 GCF_001635315.1 Oleiphilus sp. HI0123 | reverse complement strand
GCTCGGCAGCCAGCGCAAAAATTTCGTTTCCGTGCTCAGCTATAAGCGCTTTGTTAGCCGTGACAACATGCTTGCCATTTTTAATCGCAGCACAAACAATGTCTTTAGCAAGATCATAGCCACCAATTAATTCTGCTACCACATCCACATCAGGGTTATTGACAACATCCATTACATTCGTCGAAAATTCGATACCGCTAAGGTCACAATTATCTTTAAGCTTTCTAGAGGCGACTTGAATCACCTCAACCTGACAGCCTGCTCGGGCAGTAATATCCTGTTGATTTCGTTTCAAGACATTAATCACGCCACTAGCGACGG
>NZ_LWGE01000719.1:0-283 GCF_001635315.1 Oleiphilus sp. HI0123 | reverse complement strand
AGGAAGCCCTTAACAGCATCCATACCAACACCACGCCCTGAAACGTCCGTAACCTCATCCGCAGTAGAGAAGCCCGAGGAGAAGATCAAATTAGCGATTTCACTCGCTGAAGGCTTCGGATCGGATTCTGCATAAATACCCTTCTCGATCGCCATTTTATAGATACGGCTAATTGCAATACCGCGCCCGTCATCGCGAACCGCAAGGTTTGCCAAATCGTCTATATAGCTAACGTCCAGACTAATAGTACCACTTTCAGATTTTCCTTTTTCAAGGCGCTCAT
>NZ_LWGE01000718.1:0-512 GCF_001635315.1 Oleiphilus sp. HI0123 | reverse complement strand
CACCATCAATTGTATTGATGTTCAGTTCACCGATATCAGGTTCGGTTGGAAGATCTACACGCCAGTTTGCGTAATTATCATCACTCGTAACTGGTTCACCATTTACTGTGACGCTTTCGATACCACTATGCTCATCATAACTGGAGCCGCTAATTGTCACCACTGAGTTAGTCGTTGTTCTACTGTAGGTAGGTGATGTGAGCGTTGTTGTTGGCTCCGCTTTATCTCCACCGGAGTTACTACCTCCATCACAGCCAAACAAGGAGAGCGCCATTATCGGCAGGCTCACCTGTAGAGAGCGTTTAAAATTGATTCCATTAAGCAACTTGTTCATATCTATATTCTTTAGCCGGGATATCTGATTGGTTGGCACCAAGCTCGATTTTAGCGCTTGGTGCCTTTGCACAATAAACTTAGTACAGTGCTAACTATTGGATTATCGTTTCAAGAGCCCAGGTGTTTAGCGTTCCTGAGTTGGTGATCGTTGCTTTATCCTCTACTTTGAGTGTCCA
>NZ_LWGE01000717.1:0-279 GCF_001635315.1 Oleiphilus sp. HI0123 | reverse complement strand
AGTCATCAGTTTAGCTGCTGGCTGTGCTTCAGTTGATAAGAAGGACAATAGTGCGATGTCTGATAGCTCGGCTGAGCTTAGTGTGGCGGAAGTACAGCCAAGCCAAGAGGAGCTAGCTAGGAACGAGAAAGAAAATGCTGCTAAAGCTGATGAAATGATGAAAAGCCTTAAAGCTCCTGTGGTTGAACCAGGTGCTAAGACTGAACAGCCGGTCAGCAAAGAGGTGAAGCCTACAGTTAAGGAAGTTGTCGCAGAAGTAACGCAGAAGGCCGTTACAGC
>NZ_LWGE01000716.1:0-348 GCF_001635315.1 Oleiphilus sp. HI0123 | reverse complement strand
AAGTAGTTAGGTCAGGCTTCACATTGTATACAGACTGGGCTCCGCCTAAAGCGGTTCTGAAGCCAGTCATGACTTCATCAAAGATCAAGACACTTTCATGTTTGTCACAGACTTCTCGTAAGCTTTCTAAAAAGCCAGGTACTGGAGGAATGCAGTTCATATTCCCGGCAACGGGTTCGACAATAATCGCAGCAACCTGGTCACCCATTTCATCAAACAGTGCTTTAACTTGGTCTGCATCATTATAGGTAAGGGTGATTGTATGCTCGGCGACACTCGCAGGTACTCCAGGTGAATTAGGCACGCCAAGCGTTAGCGCGCCAGAGCCTGCTTTAACGAGTAGCGAGT
>NZ_LWGE01000715.1:0-374 GCF_001635315.1 Oleiphilus sp. HI0123 | reverse complement strand
CCAGAGAAAGTATTTGGTATTACTAAAGAATTTGCTGAGAAATACCCGAATACGACAGTTCGTTTAACGCGAGCGATGATTCGTGCAGCGATGTGGTTAGATGCTAACAACAATGCTAACCGTCCAGCAGCGGTTAAGATCTTGTCACAACCTAACTATGTTGGTGCTGACTATGACGTTATTGCAAACAGTATGACGGGTACTTTTGAGTACGAGAAAGGCGATAAGCGTTCAGTACCAGACTTCAACGTATTCTTCCGTTATAACGCGACTTACCCATACTACTCAGATGCTATCTGGTATCTAACGCAAATGCGTCGTTGGGGTCAGATCTCTGAAGATAAGAGCGACGAGTGGTACAAAGATTTGGCGAA
>NZ_LWGE01000714.1:0-630 GCF_001635315.1 Oleiphilus sp. HI0123 | reverse complement strand
CGTCAGCCAAGAAACCATCCCTTTAAACATTGCCGTATTAACGGTTTCAGACACTCGCACTGAAGACAATGACACATCAGGCCAACTTCTGGTAGAAAAGTTAAACTCGGCTGGGCACAAGCTCGCAGACAAAAAGATTGTCATTGACGACATATATAAAATTCGCGCTGCGCTCTCGACATGGATTGCGAGTGATGACACCCAAGTTATTATCATTACCGGTGGTACAGGCTTTACTAGCCGAGATAGCACCCCTGAAGCCGTTACCCCTTTGCTTGATAAGGTCGTCGATGGTTTCGGCGAGCTTTTCCGACAAATATCTCTTGAGCAAATTGGCACCTCAACCGTCCAGTCTAGAGCACTAGCGGGCATGGCAAACAAGACCTTACTATTCTGCCTACCAGGTAGCACCAATGCCTGCCGCACTGCCTGGGATAATATAATCGACTCACAAATTGACAGCCGTCAAGGCCCTTGCAACTTTGTACCCCAGCTAAAAGGCATTGATTTCGCTGCATGTCTTGATCGAGAAAAAAGAGATAACTCTTAGATTTTCAAATACTTAAACTAAAACTTCGAGTTCATCTTAAAACACTATACCTCCAGACTTACCCATCAGGAGGTATAGCC
>NZ_LWGE01000713.1:0-571 GCF_001635315.1 Oleiphilus sp. HI0123 | reverse complement strand
GAAGATTTTCCGTCACAGCAATTATCCCATTATTAAGCCATTAGCATTATTACTTTTCCATATTTAGAAAAGTTATTCTTAGCTTCAAATATCTTTATTCATTGTATTCACACTGTTCAAAGCGTAGTATTCTAAATTCATGACCGCCGGTCACAACCTTTAAGTATAGTTATCATGCTCGCTACAGGCATTCTGCGGCAATAGAAACATTAGGTAGGTTACGCTATGATTGAACGCATAAGCCATTTTCTTGTTAAGTTTCGCTTACTGGTGGTATTCGCCTCATTGCTTGTGGTATTTCTTGCCGCCACAGGTTTACCGCAAACAAAATTTAGCTCCGACTACCGGATTTATTTTAGTGATGATAATCCCCACCTAAAAGCCTTCGAAGATTTACAGGCAACCTTTACAAAAAGTGACAACGTCATGTTTGTCCTCGCCCCCCAAGATGGCCATATATTTACTCGAGAGACTTTAAGCATCATTGAAGAGCTTACCGAAATGTCTTGGCAACTTCCCTACTCAATACGCGTGGACTCTATTACCAATTACCAACACACTATTGCAGAAG
>NZ_LWGE01000712.1:0-285 GCF_001635315.1 Oleiphilus sp. HI0123 | reverse complement strand
TTGGTAACCTCAGTCCCCGATGCGTAAGAGCCTTGGTAAAACGCGACGGTAGACAACCCAAGACAGGCATTGGCAAACAACTGCCCTACATTCGAAACGTAGTGATCCATTCGACTATGAATCGACCTAAACGCAATATGATTACGCTTCCATGTTGTGATAAACGCAGACAGTGCCAGCAGCAATATCAAAGTAAGTTTTTGATTCTCAATAGCAAGCAAACTAACTTGAGCAAAGGTGTGCTCAAGATCTTTAAAAGTACGAACCCAAACATTCATTTGAGCT
>NZ_LWGE01000711.1:0-3932 GCF_001635315.1 Oleiphilus sp. HI0123 | reverse complement strand
CGAGTTTGGTATACGTGCTTCAGACGGCAGTGTTGAGACTGCCTTAAGCAAGAATTTCTCAGTGGAAGCTTACCTAGGTTATTTAGATATAGTTATTAAAAACCAAGGAAATGACTTTCATGATACGACCGGCAATTCTTCGAATGGTAAGCCAAGAAATATATTGCTAGCTGATTCATATCTGGGGATCGATGCGAAATTTCGTGTAGAAGATTTGGATATTGATAGTACGAACAATGCGACCAATACAATCATACCTCGCTCAGTAACAAACCCTTATTTAACACTGCGTGATATGAGAATTCATAATGAACGTGGGAATGATACGCTTGGTAGTTTTGGCTTTGCAAGTGTTCAAAGTAAGTTGGCTGCAGCGCAACACATCATCCATAAAGATGGGGATGCTTTGATTCATGTTGATGGCCAAGCAATCTACGATATAAACGTTGCGTGGGATTGGGATCTACCCCATGTCTCTTTCGGAGATACAGGTCAAAGCATCGGTTCTGTCTACTTTACTGATTTCCATATCTCGGATACTTCACTCGTCATTTCGGCACATTAGAATATTTGCTTGATACGATTAGACCTAAAGCCAGCATTTAAGCTGGCTTTTTTGTGCTCATGAATCGCTCCACGGTATCAACGATGGTCTGAGTTTGAGGGTCAATTTCTAGGTTCACTGCATCATCTACCTTGAGTTCACCAAAGGTTGTTACCTCTAGTGTTTCAGGTATTAGATGAACGCTAAAGGACTCATTAGATACTTCGCCTAGTGTTAGACTGCAGCCATTTAATCCGGCAAAGCCTTTAGGTAGGAGGTATTTTTGGAGATTTTCGGGTGTTGTGAAATAAACTGTATGGACATCGTTAGCTGAGTCAATTTTACATATTTCAACGCTGCAATGGATATGCCCAGACATTAGATGGCCGCCTATCTCATCACCAATAGCCGCGGCTCGCTCAAAGTTAACTTGGTCGCTTTCTTGTAGCGAGCCAAGGTTTGTTAGTTTAAGTGTCTCGAGCATTACGTCGAAGTTCGCCCAGTTTTGCTCAAGATCAAAGGCGGTAGCGGTCAGACAAGTGCCGTTAATTGCAATACTTGCGCCTTTACTTATGTTTTTCAATGCGCCATCAGGAAAACCTATTTTTAATGTTTTTAGATTGTCTGTACCTGAAATTTCAAGAATGCTTGCTTTACCTTGAACGATGCCTGTGAACATAATTCCTTAAACTCTCATTTTAATATGGCTAGTGTTTGTGAGGAGGCGTTTGTCGAATTAGTGCGAGAGTGTTTCAGTGAGTGGCCACGATAAAGTGGCACTGTATTACTCGAAATAGCATTTCTGGCCTATTACTCGATCGCGCCCAGCTTCCTTTGCTTTATACAGGCATTGATCGGCAATATCCAATAGTTTAATCGCGTGCTTGATTGTGTCTGTAGTAGGGGTGGCGTTGGATACACCAATGCTCACAGTTAAAAAGGTTGAAATGCCCGAATCCAAAAACTCGTTTTCTTTGAACTGCTCACGTATGCGCTCGGCAAGTCGCATAGCACCGTCTAATGTCGTATTGGGTAGAAGCACTGCTATTTCTTCACCGCCATAGCGTGCGACGGTATCCGAAGGTCGATGGATAACTGCTTTTATCAGCTCGGCAGAGCGAGTTAGACAGTAGTCACCATACAAATGTCCGTATTTATCATTAAGGACCTTAAAGTGATCTATATCGATCATAATAACTGAAAAGCTGAGGCTGTCCCTCGCAGCACGGTGAATTTCTTTCTTAAAGGTCTTATCGAAATAGTAGCGATTCTTTAGACTAGTAAGGCCGTCAGTTACGCTTAGTTCCTTAAGCTGCGTATTCGCTTCTTCGAGCGCTTCGGTGCGTGATTTAACGATTTTATCTAAATCCTGATTCATTTTGATTTGCGCATCGAGTAGTGCATCTTGAGCTTCAACTCGCAAGTCTTTTTCATAATTTAACCTGTCAGCGAATGCGATAGAGAGAAGTGTCAGCTCGATTAGAGTGCCAAGGGATAATGCGTTTTCATTGAAAATATTTGGTTCTATAATTCGGTTATTTTCTAATAGGAAAATAATGACCGCACCTAAATAGCTAAACCAGGCCAAAGCAAAATAACGAGCAGTTTTAATCCCTTTTAGCCAGTATTTCACACCAAGGTAAAAGCCGGTCATTACCATAAAGCTTACAGCGATAAATGTACTTTTTAATGCGAAGCTATAAGAAATTAAGAAGCCGGATAGTACCGTCAATATGAAAGTCAGAATTAGAAGCTTTATCAGTACAAGGTCTCGCTTAGAGCTTATGTAGTCGATACCAATAAAATTCTTAATAAATGTTATCGCACTAATGCCGGTAAAAGCGGCAGAAAATACAACAGCGTGGTAATTAAATAGGGGGTAGTTTGGCCATAGATATTGAAAAGCGAGACCAGAAAGCACTAACTGGATGATTGCGCATGAGCTTAGGTATATTAAATAGTAAAGATAGCCTTTATCCTTTACGGTGAGATAAATAAAGCTATTGTAAAAAAGCATAATCAGGATTGCGCCGAAATATATCCCGGATAGAAGACTAAAAGATATGTTTTGCTTACTTAACTCATTTTGGGTAACGATTGAGAGCGGGAGTTGCAATACACCTTCTGACTGTATGTTTAGATATACGTCAAGCTCTGTATGGTTTTCTGGAATACTAAAAACAAAAGTAGGTAAATCTACCTTTCGGCTTTTAAATGGTAAGTGGTCGCCGGTATTGACTTGTTTGACGATGCGGCCGTCATTGACAAAATAAATCGATACACGGTCGTGATGAGGGTAATCTAATTTAACAAAATACTGTTGGTCGATATGAAAGCGCTGTTTGTGTAGCTTAAAGCGGAACCAGTAAGGCGCGTTCGTCTGCCCAAAGTGCTGAATGTGCTCGGTATTTTTTGTCCATTTATTTTTATCTATTGCTAGCACATCATTGATGCTTGCCGAAAAGGAACTGTCCAAGTAGTAATCTAGATAAGGTAGTGCATTAACTTCATCTACTATTTTGCTTACCTTAATTGTTTCGTACTGCGATGACGTGCTTTGTGCTAAGGATGGCTTAGAAATCGCGAGACTGACCCACAGCCCAATAGTGGCAATAAGCAAGATAAGCCATGCCATTTGAGAGCGTTCAGGAAGTAGGTCTATCTTTCTGTGAATGCTCATGCTCTGCTCAGAGTCCGATGTGCGTAGTTAGCTAGTGATTGGTGTGTAGTTGTTAGTATAGTGGATGTCTGAGAAATAGTTTCTAGAAAGCCATAAAAAACGCCGGATTTATAACAAATATGATAACCGGCGCAACTTGAATTTTGTCTAGTTTAGTTTTTAGGTCTGTCTATTGTTGCGAGTAAGGGCGAGGGTGCCTTGCGTTTTTAATAGCCCAGAATCTAAGCAAAGATGATAAGTAAGAGGCTATAATTACTAAAGTTGTTCAGATGGCATCCGATAAACTATAGCAACACCAAAGGGAAATCTTAGTGACTGCGCAACAAACAAACAATGCGGATACAAGCAAAACTGCATCTCTTGATAGCTTGTTAAATGATATCGATCAAAATAATGGCTTGGCCTCTGGTGATGACGCAGAGGAAAATAGCAGGCGCAAGACTCCCGATCGACGGCATACAAGCAAAAAACCTCGAGGAACTGTTGAGCGTCGTTTAGAAGACGACCGACGCCAAAAGAAAAGTATTGTTGATAACGCGCGAGAGCGTATTCTTGCACAAAAGGCCGAATTAAAACTGCAGCAACATAGGAAGAAGATATTACTTGCAGGCTGTGAGCCTGTAATGGGCTTGAACTATGATCACCTCGCAATGGACGATTACCCCGATAACACCTTGGTAGCCGAAGCTCGGAGAGATAGAGATTACT
>NZ_LWGE01000710.1:0-869 GCF_001635315.1 Oleiphilus sp. HI0123 | reverse complement strand
ACAAGAATGACATCATCTGCTACTGACTTTTCGAGCATTTTCTGTATTGCCATTCGTCGCTCGTGTATCACTTCCACCTTCGATGGCTGCGCAAAGCCCGCTAAAATATCTGCGATGATTGCTTCTGGTGATTCTCCTCGTGGATTGTCATCACTGAGGACAATGTCATCTGCAAACGCTTCGGCAACTCTTGCCATCTCGGCGCGTTTTCCTTGATCACGGTCACCACCACAACCAAATATCACCCTTAGAGAGCCACTGCAAAGAGGCGCTAGCGTTTTAAGTACATTTTCCAAAGCATCAGGTGTATGTGCATAATCAACTACGACTGTAGGTTGATTCACAGACCGAAGCACTTCCATACGGCCATCAACCGCTTTAATCTTTTTAACTCGCGACTCAACGCTTTCGAGGTCGTTCATCGCCGTGGCAGCTGCAAGCACAGCTAACAAATTGCTTAAGTTAAATTCGCCCAGCAATGGGGAGTCGATCATTACCTGACCTACTGAAGCCTTGATCAATGCGTGTATACCCGATGACGAAAGCTCGTTCGTCAATACCGCAACATCAGCAGCTTTACTTGAAACCGCATAACTCGTAATGTTTGTGCCTGGCGTAACAGCGGCTTTAAAATCGCTGAACAGTTCATCATCTCGATTTAGTACTGCAAAGGCCAAGCTCGTGTTCTGAAATAGCTTCTGCTTGGCTTGCGCGTAGTCGGACATTGAACCATGGTAATCCAAGTGATCACGAGTCAAATTGGTGAACACTGCTCCATAAAACTGGACGCCATCTACCCGGTTCTGACATAAGCCGTGCGAAGATACTTCCATCACTACAAACTTTGCACCCGCGTCACGCATATTAGC
>NZ_LWGE01000709.1:0-261 GCF_001635315.1 Oleiphilus sp. HI0123 | reverse complement strand
CATCCTGGTTAATCGTTTTTATTCTATATTGCCTCGCTTGGCTGCCGATGAACAAAAAGCATCAGTATGCAGAAAGCCTTGGGCGTTTCGTTTATCGACGCATGAAAAACCGTGGCAAGGTGACCCGGCAGAATATAGAGCTGTGTTTCCCCGAGCTTAGCAGTGACAAGCAAAATGAGATAATTGAAGGCAGTTTTATTTCTACTGCTGAAGGCTTGATTGAGATGCTGCAACTTTGGTGGCGAGATGTTACTCCGTATC
>NZ_LWGE01000708.1:0-344 GCF_001635315.1 Oleiphilus sp. HI0123 | reverse complement strand
GTCGCCAGGTTTACCACAACAGTATTGTTAGTCTTGGTGCGCGTGAAGCAGAAGGCGAAAGTATCTACCATAAACAGAAATTGGTTCCCTTTGGGGAATATGTTCCGCTGGAAGATTTATTGCGTGGCCTGATCGACTTCTTCAACCTACCCATGTCTGACTTTCGAACCGGTGCAGAAGACCAAGCCTTGCTAAAGTCCTTCGACTATCAAGTGGCGCCATTTATTTGCTATGAAGTGGTCTACCCTGATTTTGTTGCCAAGCAGTCGGCCGACGCAGATTACCTGATCACCATCAGTAACGACAGTTGGTTTGGCACCTCGATAGGCCCGCTTCAACATTTG
>NZ_LWGE01000707.1:0-690 GCF_001635315.1 Oleiphilus sp. HI0123 | reverse complement strand
GGTAGTATCGGTGACGATTACTGTTCGCGTAAGCTGTACGGCATTGTTCCCAGCTGCATCACTTACGTCATAGCTAATTACATATGTTCCAGTCGCAAGAGGGTTGACTGTTCCGCTTGAAATAATACTGGAGCTCAGGTCGCCATCAATATTATCTGTCGCACTTGCGCCTGCATCGGTATAGCTTGAGCCAAGTTCAATATTTACGGTTGTGTTGCCAATTAGAGTTATCATTGGTGCAGTAAAGTCGCCGACATTAACTGTTCGGACTTGTTGTACGGCAGGGTTTCCACCAGAGTCTGTCACATCGTAAGTGACCGTGTATGTGCCTGCGACATTTTCATTCACGTTATTAATGGTGACAATTGCTGCGCTAAGCGTAGCGTCATCATCGACTACGTCTGATGCAGTCGCACCCGGGTCGGTGTAAATTGTATTTAGCTCATGATTAAGTGGGTTGGCACCAGACATGGTGATGGTTGGTGCGCCAGTATCGGCAACGTTTACAGTTCTATTAACCGTGGTTGCGGCATTGCCTGCTGCATCAGAAACGTTATATGACAAGATATAAGCGCCGACAGTGTTGGCATCTACTGAGCCGGTAACTCCAATATTTGCTGAAATATCACCATCAATATTATCTGAGGCGATAGCGCCTGGATCGAGGAATATGGTGCCTACTTCATGATT
>NZ_LWGE01000706.1:0-531 GCF_001635315.1 Oleiphilus sp. HI0123 | reverse complement strand
GACTGCTTCGTTAGCGGTATTTGCTTACTAGCTTTAAATAAGGGGTATCACAGATAGCCCTTAAACGCTTCAGGTCTGATTGATTCGCAGTAGAATTTCAATTTGGGAGAAGCATCATGCATCCAGCTCTTTATGTCAGTAAAACCGGTCTAAGTGCACAAGATATGTCCTTGACCACGATTTCCAACAACTTGGCGAATGCTAGTACGGTTGGCTTTAAGCGTGATGAAGCGGTTTTTCAGGACCTGTTGTATCAGGTGAAAAGAGAGCCAGGTGGCTTGAACTCACAAAACTCTCAATTACCATCTGGTCTCCAGCTCGGTACGGGTGTCAGGATCGAAGGGACGACTAAGCAATTTACCCAAGGCTCCTTAGAAGTGACTGACCAGGCTCTCGATTTAGCCGTTAATGGTAGAGGCTTTTTCCAAGTTATATTGCCAGATGGCTCGACCAGTTATACCCGAGATGGGCAGTTCCAGGTTAACTCAGATGGCCAAGTCGTCACTGCTGGTGGCAACCTATTAGAACCCG
>NZ_LWGE01000705.1:0-556 GCF_001635315.1 Oleiphilus sp. HI0123 | reverse complement strand
CATAGCAAAGGGGATTTCCATATACCTGATGTATACCAGCCGATCATACGTATGGTCGTGATAATGACCATGAGTGCCGCAGCAGTCTGCGCGAGGGTGATATAGTTGGTAAAGAGGGTTGCGATAAAAAACACTAAAAAGACCAGCATACTTGAGATATCGAGAATTCTAGAGTTAAACAAGGTCACTTCGTAGCCTACCCCTCGTTCAATAAAAAGAGGAATAATCCGACGCCCGATGGTCAGGATCAGACCGACAACGATATAGAGGCCTGCGTAGAGGGATGTATGTGCACCTGAATCACTAAAACCAAGTGCTTGAGCATAGAAAAAGGCATTCCCGACTGCAATCAGCACTAGCTTCGAAAGAATCGCCATTTGACGCCATTGTTTGACTTGGATGATCGGCTTGGCAATAGCGTAGCCGAGACAAACGATAAAGATGAGGTCGAAGAATGCAGCGAGTGATAGTACGTTAATCAGCCACATTAGGCGTGCCAGGGCCCACAAAGAAAAGAGGATCATGAGCGGTTTGCCGTGAGGAGTCTGTAGGCCGG
>NZ_LWGE01000704.1:0-466 GCF_001635315.1 Oleiphilus sp. HI0123 | reverse complement strand
CATAGCCAGGGTGGTATGACTTCGCGTTATGTAATGGAAACACGTCCTGACCTTGTTGCGTCGGTTACTACGATGCATACGCCACATACTGGTTCGCCTATTGCAGACTTGGTGACAGATTTAGCTCCACCAGAAACAATTCGTGGAACGTTATTTGGCGCGTTTGCTAATGCAGTCGGTGATCTAGTTAACTTGTTGTCGGACAATAAAAAGTCCGACTCTGATATTTACGCTATGTTGGGAGAGTTTAATGCTCAAGGTGCAGCACAATACAATGCAACTTACACGCATGGCTTACCGACAACTGAGTGTGGTAATGGGCCCTCGCAAGTGACGATCAATGGCGAAGATATCAAGCTCTATTCATGGAGTGGCACAGGTCATCTGACTGCTGTTGGGGATATTTCAGATCCCTTGTTTGCCATCACAGGTTTAGCGTTTGATTCAGGTGAAGATAACGACGGTA
>NZ_LWGE01000703.1:0-469 GCF_001635315.1 Oleiphilus sp. HI0123 | reverse complement strand
CGGGAAGTCCTCCATTGCATCTTCGATCAGCGATTTAACACCGCGGTTATGAGAGGCTGCGGTTAAGCGCAGCTTCTCCATACCCAGCGAGTAGAAATCATTGGCAACAGTATCAGCATTAAGGCCATCAATTTTATTAACAACCAGGGTATAAGGCTTTCCCGTTTGTCGGATATGACGAGCTATCTCTTCATCAATAGGGGTCAATCCATCCCGGCCATCCACAACAAAGAAGATTAGATCAGCCTCTTCTATTGCCAACAAGGACTGCTCAGCCATGACAGCATCGATCCCGACTTCATCACCACTTATACCACCGGTATCGATAGTAATGAACTTCTTATCCAACGCCACTCCAGAGCCGTACTTACGATCCCGAGTTAAGCCTGCGTAGTCTGCGACAATTGCATCTTTTGTTTTGGTCAAACGATTGAATAAGGTAGATTTACCTACATTAGGACGACCTACT
>NZ_LWGE01000702.1:0-1207 GCF_001635315.1 Oleiphilus sp. HI0123 | reverse complement strand
GAAAGCAGCTGACGAGATGTTAGGCTTCTTAACGCCTATTCTTAAAGCTTTCTGTACTGAAGCTGGTTACGAGGCTGCTAACCACGGTGTTCAGGTATTCGGTGGTCACGGTTTCATCGCTGAGTGGGGTATGGAGCAGATCGTTCGTGATACGCGTATCGCACTAATTTATGAAGGTACAACTGGTATCCAGGCACTTGACTTGTTAGGCCGTAAAGTTCTAATGACGCAAGGTGCTGCACTTAAGAACTTCACTAAGTTGGTTCACACTTTCTGTAAAGAAAATGCAGATAACGAAGGTTTGGCGCAGTTCATTGAGCCGCTAACCAAGCTAAACAAAGAGTGGGGCGATATTACGATGAAGATTGGTATGAATGCCATGAAGAATCGTGATGAAGTTGGTGCAGCGTCAGTTGATTACCTAATGTACTCAGGCTATGTATGTTTAGCATACTTCTGGGCGAAGATGGTTGATGTTGCTCAGCAGAAGCTAGCAGAAGGTACAACAGAAGAAGCGTTCTACAAGACTAAGCTGCAAACTGCTCAGTTCTACTTTGATCGTATCTTGCCACGTACTTTAGCTCACGCTCAAATGATTGAAGCGGGTGCCGAGTCTATGATGGCTGTTGAAGAAGATAACTTCGCTTTCTAAGCTTGAGTTAATCTGATTCAAAAAAAAGCCCGCATTCGCGGGCTTTTTACGTTAAAATGCGCCGCATGATTTAAATGTGCGGCGTTAGGTTTTCCCGGACATAAGTAAATCACACCCGAATAGCCACAAGCAGCTCGGGGTTTTTATTGAAAAATACCTTGTAAGACAAGGTTGTTACGTGTTGGATCAACAGAGGATAGAGGGTAGTTACATGGCTGAGTATAAGGCTCCGTTAAAAGATATTCGTTTCGTGATGAATGAAGTGTTTGGTGTAGAGCAGCTTTGGGCTTCGCTTGCGGGCACAAAAGACACCATCGATATTGATACTGCTGACGCAGTATTGGAAGAAGCGGGTAAGATCACTGCATCACTAATTGCACCTTTAAGTCGTAATGGTGATGAAGAAGGTTGTAAGTGGACTGACGGTGTTGTAACGACTCCAGCGGGTTATAAAGAAGCTTATAAGACTTTTGTTGAAGGTGGTTGGTCAGGTCTTACGGGTAACCCTGAATACGAAGGAATGGGTATGCCTAAAATGGTAGGTGCTCAGTATGA
>NZ_LWGE01000701.1:0-491 GCF_001635315.1 Oleiphilus sp. HI0123 | reverse complement strand
GAGATTTCGTTGTTTCTGGTCTTTGTCTCCGTGTAATACACCAGCGCTAATTTCTTGTTGCTGCATGACACGGTAAACCTGATCTACTTGCTCTTTCGAGTTACAAAAGACAATGCTGTGACGATATGTTTCGTTTCTTAGTAGCCAGCATAGTAGTTGGTATTTGTGAGCGTTATCGTCAGCAAAGATGATTTGCTGATCAATTGATGTGTGAGTATCGCTTGTTTGGTTTAGCTCATACACTTTTGGCTCATCTAGCAACTGGTCTGCCAGGCCTCGAAGTGCTTTATTGGCTAGTGTTGCTGAATAGAGCTGCGTTTGACGCCGTTGATGACAGTGTTCTGAAATAGATAGAATCTCATCGCTAAAGCCCATGTCGAGTAAGCGGTCTGCTTCATCAAGTATCAGGATGTCTACCGAAGAAAGGTCTAACAGGTCTCTGGCAAGCAATTCAGACAAACGCCCCGGTGTTGCCACGATAAAGTGTGGCG
>NZ_LWGE01000700.1:0-390 GCF_001635315.1 Oleiphilus sp. HI0123 | reverse complement strand
GTTGATTTGCTCCGAGGTATTTGTAATGTGCCTGCAGCGCTGGATACACGAGTTTCAGGTATTTCGATCGATAGTAGAAAAGTTCAAAAAGGTGATGTGTTCATTGCGATTGCTAGTGATGAAGCTCAGCTTGAGCTGTACGTTGCAGAAGCTATTGAACGCGGTGCAAACGCAGTACTACGCGATGGAAATACTAACTGCCGAATATATGAAGATAAAGCAGCGATAGAGATCTGCTTGCAGGGCCTTCGCCAGAGTATGGGAGAGATAGCGGCTCGCTTCTTCTTTAGGCCAAGTGAAGAAATTAAAGTAATCGGTGTCACCGGTACGAACGGCAAGACCTCAGTAGCAAACTACCTTGCCTCTTACATATCCCAAGGACCGCATAAG
>NZ_LWGE01000699.1:0-432 GCF_001635315.1 Oleiphilus sp. HI0123 | reverse complement strand
ATTAGAGTCGATGTTTTCATCTGCTAAAACCTTGTCAAGCACTAAGGAAGCACAGTCTCTAGGGTTCATAAGCGGCCAAGTCATTTTACGACTGCGGGCACTAGCACCAATCACTATCTGACTACCAGCCAAAGCCTCATCAAGCGAAGTGCAGACCATTGCTTTTGCCAGAATATCTTCAGCCCCTGAAGCTCGCCTAATCGCATCGTGAGTATTTAAGGGAGACAAATAAACAATTTCACCATGCTCATCTTTTTCATAGGCTTCTGATGGCGAGACCAAGACCAGGCGACTTAAGCCCATATTTTTCATTGCACGAGCAACTGCACCGACATTTCCCGGATGACTAGTTCTAACCAATACAACTGTCACCAGGTCACTCAGTTTTTCTTCACGACTAAGCGCTATATTATTTTGAGTCACTGGCAATAT
>NZ_LWGE01000698.1:0-320 GCF_001635315.1 Oleiphilus sp. HI0123 | reverse complement strand
AGTTCCTTAAGTCGATCAAGCGCACGGGCTTTGGTATTAACTTATTTGATGAGTTGCGCTATTTGGATGAAGGCTATCCTGGGCAAGACTGTTCAAAGCGCCCATTGAATATGGACTTTTCGCTTAACCAGGCGCGCTATCAGGGGTCAAATATTCTTATTGCACGTCAAAACTTTGGTTGTGGTTCATCTCGTGAACATGCGCCTTGGGCGCTTGATGATTATGGCTTTCGTGCTGTTATCGCGCCGAGCTTTGCGGATATTTTCTTCAACAACTGCTTCAAGAACGGTATTTTACCGATCGTTCTGAGTGAAGAAGAT
>NZ_LWGE01000697.1:0-790 GCF_001635315.1 Oleiphilus sp. HI0123 | reverse complement strand
TGCAGCGGCTTTAGGGGCAGGGTCGCCTTGCTTCATTGTCCAGGCGCGAACTTCTTTTACACCTGCAGTGAAGTAGGTTTGTAGACCAAGTAGCTCGTAGCCAGCTCTAATGACACGATCAAGGCCTGGCTCTTCCATGCCAAGGTCTGCTAAAAATTCATCGCGTTCTTCGTCATCCAGCTCAGCAATTTCTGCTTCTAGCTTATTACAGATCACGACGACTACAGCGTTTTCTTCTGCTGCGATTTCACGAACTTTATCTAGGTGAGGGTTGTCTTCAAAACCGTCTTCATCAACGTTGGCAATATACATTGTAGGCTTGATTGTAAGCAGGCAAAGCTCTTTGATAATTGCTAGTTCATCATCATTCAAACCAAGGCCGCGAACCGCTTTTGCTTCGTTCAAGTGAGGGAGTAGTTTATCCTCAAGTAGGCTCAGAGCATTCTTCGCATCTTTATCACCGCTCTTGGCTGTTCTGGTGAAACGCTTGATAGCCTTTTCTACGGTATCAAGGTCAGATAAAGCAAGCTCGGTATTAATTACATCAACGTCGGCTTGAGGGTTCACCTTGGCAGAAACGTGAACAACGTTTTCATCTTCGAAGCAGCGTACAACGTGAGCGATAGCGTCTGTTTCTCTAATATTAGCCAGGAACTGGTTACCGAGGCCTTCGCCTTTAGATGCGCCTTCTACTAGACCGGCAATATCAACAAACTCCATTGTAGTTTGGATAACCTTCGCTGGGCTGACAATGGCTGCAAGCTTGTCTAGGCGAGGGTCTGGCATGCCA
>NZ_LWGE01000696.1:0-387 GCF_001635315.1 Oleiphilus sp. HI0123 | reverse complement strand
AACACTGCCGAGGTTGCATCACAAATCGTCAAACCTTCACGATCGTCAGCTATCCAGTTGGCGTCTTCAACTTTGACACCCGAAGTCGTGCCATTCCAGGTAAATACAATATCGTGAGAAGAAGAAGCTTGAGAAAAATCAGGGAGTTTACCGTAGTCCGCTTCGTAGAGAGAAACATCATCCAACTTCAGCTGTTTTGTAATGTCGGTTATCCAGCCTTTACCGAAGGATTCCCACGCAAAAACATCGACAGGACGAGCACCGAGCATCGACCACATCGCCATTTCCATTGCTCCGGTATCAGAACCCGGTACTACACCCACTCGATAACCTTCAGGCAAACCCAATAAACGCGCCGTTTCAGTACAGCATGCTTCCAATGCTGTC
>NZ_LWGE01000695.1:0-825 GCF_001635315.1 Oleiphilus sp. HI0123 | reverse complement strand
TCAGGGAAATTGCTGTCGATTTTACTGCTGGATCTGGCGGAGTGTTTTGTAGACAGAGCGGCCGTCCCAGGCTCGCTAGAGGGCTAGCAAGGGGGCAGATTCTGCGAGAGGTGGAACCGTTTGCCTACGGATTCGAGAAAAACCATACTTGTAGGCAGAGCCTTCCACGGCTCGCTGGCGGGCTAGCAAGGGTCTGGTTCTGCGAGGGGTTTCCCCCTCTGCCTACAGTAGCGTTGATTGCTTACTTGTTCAGTCGTTCATCAACCAATTTGGCGACCACTGAAGGATCGGCCAAGGTAGAGATATCCCCCAAGCTATCATGCTCGTTCGCGGCTATCTTGCGCAAAATACGGCGCATGATTTTACCAGAACGGGTCTTTGGCAACGCCGGTGCCCACTGGATGATATCCGGTGTCGCGACAGGGCCAATCTCTTTTCTCACCCATTGCTTCAAGGTGTCTTTGAGCGCGTCATTTAGGTCAATGTCATGGTCATGCATCATACTGACATAGACATAAATACCTTGGCCTTTAATATCGTGAGGGTAGCCAACAACAGCGGCTTCGGCAACATCTGGGTGAGCCACTAATGCACTTTCGATTTCAGCGGTGCCCATTCTGTGCCCCGAAATATTCAAGACATCATCAACACGACCGGTAATCCAGTAATAACCATCTTCATCGCGACGCGCACCATCACCTGTGAAGTACATACCTTCATAGGTACTAAAGTAGGTCTGGATAAAGCGTTCATGGTCGCCGTAGACAGTACGCATCTGCCCAGGCCAGCTATCCAGCATAACTAAATTACCTTCAGCTGCACCTT
>NZ_LWGE01000694.1:0-671 GCF_001635315.1 Oleiphilus sp. HI0123 | reverse complement strand
AGCTCTATCGTGCTATCCGTGATGATGTCAATGAAACCCTAGGCATCGGATAAGCCCTCCAAGCCCAAACACCTAGGGATTTTGCCGATGATCAATCCGCTTCCTTAGGTCTTATGGGCTATTTCACAAGGTTTTACCTCAGTGTTACCTGTTGTTACCACTTTGGGATAATTTGTCATTCCTTTACTTGTTACAATCCTCGGGAATTTATTTAAGGCCCCTTTGTTTGTAACGACTAGGAATATTTGATGACGAATGATATATGGATGAACCTTGGTATACAGAACTCTTTCTCGCAAGATTATGGGCTGTTGTACGATAATTTGGCACTAACGGCCAGTGCACTTGCGGGTTTTTTTAATGCTATTGCTCTTACATAGAGTATCGTCGCTGTACCGTGCAAGTCAGCTAAGCAGGCATGAAACTGAAGAGGGTAACGCTGTAGGGTTCTCATCCCAATTAATTGATTTTGCTCAGTTTCATATTAATAGTGTTCATCAAGGGGCTGGAGAGAAACGAGTATTTGAGGATCAAGAAAACCGAAGTGAAGTTGGTTTGTTTTTTATTGGGGCAGTAGAGTTTGTCGTTAAGATGAATGGCTTGTCGTCAAAGCAGCGGCATATGCTTATTGTGGAGCTGCTTCGAGAGAGTCTGGGCTTTTCTGCAAAGGA
>NZ_LWGE01000693.1:0-464 GCF_001635315.1 Oleiphilus sp. HI0123 | reverse complement strand
ATATTTCTCTCTGTGCTGGAATGGTCAGTGGTCACGACTCGCAGATGATCCTGATACTCGCTAAGTCTGAACTGTTCATTCCAGCCTACTTGGCCGCTTAGGGCTACGCTTCCAGCAAACTCTAGACCATTGTCCGAATAGTCTAGCTTGTAGACCGTACTGCTATAAGATGAATCATTTGCGTTTTCGTAACTGTATTCATTTTCTACCATATACACGGCGTTCAATGATGCGTAGATTGTGGCAATGGGGGCGGCGATGCAGCTGGATTTTATATCTGAAAGCGCCATATCATGTGAAGCGCCAAGGTCGATTTTAGTAACGATAGCCAGGGTAGGTTGTGTTGAATCTTCTGGCTCGTTAGGAATATGGCAATCATTTTCACCTAGTAAAATCTTTGTTTGGCCATTTAAGGTGACGCTTGGGAGTAGGTCTTCTAATGTGGCCTTGCTGATTAATGACTC
>NZ_LWGE01000692.1:0-6701 GCF_001635315.1 Oleiphilus sp. HI0123 | reverse complement strand
GACGGTGCTTTTGTTACTTTGATTATGTGGGGCTTGGTTTCTGCGCTTCTTTATCACTTGGTAGCGGGAATTAGACATTTATTAATGGACTGTGGTATTGGTGAAACGCTTGAAGCTGGCCAGTTCGGTGCCAAAGTTGTTATAGCAGTGTCAGTTGTACTTATCTTATTGGCAGGAGTTTGGTTATGGTAGCAAGTGTTACTAGTTTTGGTCGTAGTGGACTCTATGATTGGATGATTCAGCGTGTTACAGCAGTTGTGTTGGCTGCTTACACGGTATTTATTCTGGGTTATCTAGTGCTAAACCCTGACTTGACATACATGCAGTGGAGTGAGCTGTTTAGTCAAACTTGTGTCAGAGTATTTTCTTTACTTGCTTTGTTATCTTTGGGTGCTCACGCTTGGATCGGTTTGTGGACGGTGTCTACAGACTATCTAAAAGCAATGGTATTCAGGTTTATTTTTCAAGCTGGTTGTGGCCTGGTCATGTTCGTTTACGTGGTCTGGGGTGTTCAGATTCTTTGGGGGCTGTAAGAAATGTCTAAATTAAGAACGCTTAATTATGATGCAATAGTTATTGGTGGTGGCGGTGCTGGTATGCGCGCAGCACTTCAATTGACAGAATCCGGCATCAAAACAGCTTGTATTACTAAAGTATTCCCAACTCGTTCTCACACGGTTTCTGCTCAAGGTGGTATAACTTGTGCGATCGCAAGTGCGGATCCAAATGATGATTGGCGCTGGCACATGTATGACACTGTTAAAGGGTCAGACTATATCGGTGATCAGGACGCAATTGAATATATGTGTTCAGTTGGCCCTCAGGCTGTATTTGAATTGGATCATATGGGTTTGCCTTTCTCGCGAACTGAAGCAGGTCGTATCTACCAGCGCCCGTTTGGTGGCCAGTCTAAAGGGCCGGATAATCCGACTCAGGCTGCACGTACTTGTGCTGCTGCTGACCGTACAGGTCACGCACTATTGCACGCACTATACCAGGGCAACTTGAAGGGCGGCACTACCTTTCTTAATGAATGGTATGCAGTCGATTTGGTGAAAAACCAAAAAGGTGCAGTGGTTGGTGTCATTGCTATCTGTATTGAAACAGGTGAGCGTGTATACGTTAAGGCTAAGGCAACTGTTATGGCGACGGGTGGTGCTGGTCGTATTTATCAGTCGACTACTAACGCTTTGATTAATACTGGTGACGGTATGGGGATGGCGCTTCGCGCTGGCTTCCCAGCGCAGGATATGGAAATGTGGCAGTTCCACCCAACAGGTATCGCTGGAGCGGGTACACTGGTAACAGAAGGTTGTCGTGGTGAAGGTGGTTACCTGATCAATGGCGAAGGCGAACGTTTCATGGAACGTTACGCACCTAACGCTAAAGATCTTGCTGGTCGTGACGTTGTTGCGCGTTCAATGGTTATGGAAATACTAGAAGGCCGTGGTTGTGGTCCAAATAAAGATCACGTTATGTTGAAGTTGGACCATTTGGGTGAAGAAACCTTGAATGCCAAGCTTCCAGGTATTCTTGAATTGTCACGTACATTTGCTCACGTTGATCCGGTTAAGGTACCAATTCCGGTTGTACCAACTTGTCACTATATGATGGGTGGTATTCCGACTAATATCGGTGGTCAGGCACTAACGCAGGATGCTGAAGGTAACGATCACGTTATCGAAGGTCTATATGCTTGTGGTGAAGCTGCTTGTGTATCAGTTCATGGTGCAAATCGTCTTGGTGGTAACTCGCTACTTGATTTGGTTGTATTTGGTCGTGCTGCCGGTTTGCAGATTGAGAAATCTTTGCGCGAAGGTTTTGCAACTGATGATGCAACAGAGGCTGATATCGAAGCCGCATTAAGTCGTTTGGATCGTTTGGATAATACGACTGGCGGTGAAAGTGTTGCTAAGGTTCGAGAAGATTTGCAAAGCACGATGCAGCTTTACTTTGGCGTTTTCCGTGAAGGTGAGACCATGCAGAAAGGTCTTAAGATGCTCGACGAAATAGGTGAGAGAGTTAAGAATACTCATCTTGAAGATAAGAGCGCTGCTTTCAATACTGCTCGTATCGAAGCGCTTGAGCTGGATAACTTGTTCGAAGTTGCTTACGCAACAGCTGTAGCTGCAGAAGGACGTAAAGAAAGTCGTGGTGCTCATGCTCGTAATGATTTTACTGAGCGTGATGATGAAAACTGGTTGAAACACTCAATGTACTTCCCTCTAGAGAAGCGCGTTGGTAAGCGTGATGTTAATTTCTCGCCTAAGACCGTTGATGCGTTCCCACCAAAAGTACGCTCTTACTAAGGGGAGATTTGGAAGATGTTAGTAAGTTTATATCGCTATAATCCTGAACAAGACACTGCACCCTATATGCAGGATGTTGAGTTACAGATCCCTGAAGGGAAAGATTTGATGGTTCTTGATGTCCTGGGCTTGCTTAAGGAAAAAGATCCATCACTGGCTTACCGCCGCTCTTGTCGTGAAGGTGTTTGTGGTTCAGATGGTTTGAACATGAATGGTAAGAATGGATTGGCTTGTATTACACCTCTTTCAGAAGTTGTGAAGGGTAACAAGTTAATCATTCGTCCTTTGCCGGGCTTGCCGGTTATTCGTGACTTGGTTGTAGATATGTCTATGTTCTACAAGCAATACGAGAAAATTAAGCCATTCTTGATTAATGATACGCCAGCACCTGCTATTGAGCGTATACAGACGCCTCAAGATCGTGAAAAGCTGGATGGATTGTATGAATGTATCTTATGTGCTTGTTGTTCAACAGCTTGCCCATCATTCTGGTGGAATCCTGACAAGTTTGTCGGGCCATCAGGTTTGTTACAGGCATACAGATTTTTGGCTGACTCACGTGATACTGCTACGGCAGAGCGTTTAGCTGATTTGGATGACCCTTTCAGTGTTTTCCGTTGTCGGGGTATCATGAACTGCGTTAGCGTTTGTCCTAAGGGGCTTAATCCAACGCGAGCTATTGGTCATATTAGAAATATGTTGTTGCAGCGCTCAACTTAATAGTGCTGAAGACGGTAGTGGTCAGGGTAGACTTTCTGCCGTCGAGACATAATCAATTGCAATAATCTGCAAGTTTTGAATTTATGTCTATAATCAAGTGATGAATCCTTTCAGACCTAGTGCTTTAGCCTAGGTCTGAAAACTTAGGAAACTGTAAAGTAAGCCCAAAAAGCCGAATTTGCAGTTCGCTGAGAAATAATAACCACTGGGGAATCGGGTAACACCCGTATTATCTTTGAGGCAGCAGTCATCCGAGCCTGTTATGTAGGGCGTTACAAGGCGAAATCGCTTTTTATCGTTAGGCTACGTATAGGTATCTTAGAGATACATATTGGCCGCCAATAAGATAGTGCCTGGTATTCGCATTTACTGCTAACTAAGGCGAGCTTTTAATGCAAGAAAGCATCATGGAACAACTCTGGCGGACATCTCACTTGTCTGGCGGAAATTTAGTATACGTTGAACAGCTGTACGACGCTTATTTGGCTGATCCTAACAGCGTCTCTGAAGAATGGCGAAGCTACTTTGACCAACTCCCAAGAGTTAATGGTCATGCTAAGAAAGACATCCCTCATTCGACCATTCGTGAACAGTTTCTCCACCTTTCCAAAAACAAATACGCAAGTCACGAACTGACTACTCCCGCAAGCGCAACCTCTGAGCACGATAAGAAGCAAGTTAAAGTCGCTCAATTGATTAACTCCTATCGAATTCGTGGCCACCAGGCAGCAAAGCTTGATCCCTTAGGTTTGATGGAGCGGGTTGATGTTCCTGATTTGGAGCTTGAATATCACGGTTTGAGCGAGGCCGACCTGGATACCGAATTTCAGATTGGTAACTTGGTCTTCGGTTCCGATGAGTTGAGTCTTCGAGAGATTGTTAACGGACTGAAAGAAACCTATTGCTCATCGCTTGGCGCTGAGTACATGCATATCGTAGACACAGATATTCGTACATGGTTTCAAGAGCGTATTGAGTCAGTAAAAGGTAAGCCCAATTACGAATTTGATACGCGCTACCATCTGCTAGAGCGTTTAACAGCAGCAGAAGGCTTAGAAAAATATCTTGGCTCTCGTTACCCAGGTACCAAACGCTTTGGCTTGGAGGGTGGTGAAAGTCTGATCCCGATGATGGATGAGCTGATTCAGCGTGCCGGTGGTTATGGTGCTAAAGAAATCGTTATAGGTATGGCTCACCGTGGTCGCCTAAACGTTTTGGTGAATACGCTTGGTAAAAACCCGAAAGACTTGTTCGATGAGTTTGACGGTAAAAAACTCCATGATATTGGTTCCGGTGACGTTAAATACCACCAGGGCTTTTCATCGAATGTGATGACGCCAGGTGGCGAAGTGCATCTAGCCTTATCGTTTAACCCCTCACATCTTGAGATTGTTTCTCCGGTTGTTGAAGGCTCGGTTCGAGCGCGCCAGGGTAGAAGGGAAGATGAGCGTCGGGATTCTGTCGTACCTATTATCATGCATGGCGATGCTGCGTTTGCAGGTCAGGGTGTGGTGATGGAAACCTTCCAGATGTCACAAACTCGTGGTTATGGTACGGGTGGTTCCGTACATATTATTATTAATAACCAGGTTGGCTTTACCACCAATAAGCGTGAAGACACGCGCTCAACAGAGTATTGTACCGACGTTGCAAAGATGATCGAAGCGCCAATCTTGCATGTAAATGGTGATGACCCCGAAGCTGTTTTGTTTGCTACTCAGGTTGCAATTGATTTCCGCAATCAGTTTAAGAAAGATGTCGTTATTGACTTGTTCTGCTATCGCCGTCGTGGTCATAACGAGGCGGATGAGCCTTCGGGCACGCAGCCATTAATGTATCAAGTGATCAAGAGCTTGAAGACAACTCGTTCTATCTACTCTGAGCGCTTACTTGAAGAGCAGGTGATCTCACAAGAACAGTCTAAAAAGCTTGAAAATGACTACCGTTCAGCACTAGAGAACGGTGATCATGTTACCAAGAGTTTGGTTCTGGAACCGAATAAGTCTATGTATGTTGACTGGACGCCATTCATTGGCCATGAGTGGACAGCTAAGGCTAAGACTTCGGTCAATGCCAAAACCTTGCAGCGTTTAGGTAAAAAGCTAGGTGCGATACATGAAGGCTTTCCTATTCAGAAGCAGGTTCAGAAGATCATTGAAGATCGAAATAAAATGAATCAGGGCGCAATGCCGCTGAACTGGGGTTATGGCGAGGTAATGGCTTATGCTAGTTTGCTAGCAGAAGGTCATGAAATTCGTATCTCAGGTCAAGATGTTGGTCGCGGTACCTTCTCTCATCGTCATGTTGTTTTACACAACCAGACAGATGGATCGACTTATGTGCCTTTGCAGAATATCAAAGAAGATCAGCCTAAGTGCGAGATTATCGACTCCTTGTTATCGGAAGAGGCGGTTCTTGCCTTTGAATATGGTTTTGCAACGACCAACCCTGGTGCACTCGTAGTTTGGGAAGCTCAGTTTGGTGACTTCGCAAACGGCGCACAAGTTGTTATTGACCAGTTTATTACCAGTGGTGAGTTAAAGTGGGGGCGCCTATGTGGCCTAACCATGCTACTACCTCACGGTTATGAAGGTCAGGGTCCTGAACACTCCTCCGCTCGCTTGGAACGCTACTTGCAGTTGTGTGCTGAGCATAATATCCAGGTTTGTGTGCCAACTACGCCAGCACAGGTGTTCCATATGCTTCGTCGTCAGGTTAAACGACCTTTGAGGAAGCCTCTGATCGCCATTACGCCGAAGAGTTTACTTCGTCACAAAGAAGCTACCTCAACGCTTGATGATTTGAGCTCAGGTACATTCCAGACAGTTATTGGCGATAGCTATGTTGATGATGTTCGCAATATAAAACGCGTCATTATGTGTAGCGGTAAGGTTTATTATGACCTGTTGAATTTCCAACAGCATAATGAAATTACTGATACTGCGGTGATTCGTATCGAGCAATTGTATCCGTTCCCTGGGGATGATCTTAAGGCCATCTTGGAACAGTACCCGAAAGCAAGTGATGTTGTTTGGTGTCAGGAAGAGCCCCAAAATCAGGGTGCATGGTATCCAACGCAGCATAGAATGCGTCGAGTGCTCAAAGAAATTGATGAAAAAATATATTTAAGATACGCCGGACGTAAAAGCTCCGCTGCTCCTGCTGCAGGCTATATTTCGGTACATGTTGAAGAACAAAATGCGCTAGTTAACCAAGCGTTTGATGTTGAATAGTTTAATAAGGATTGGAAATGTCTACAGAAATTAAAGCCCCAACCTTCCCAGAGTCAGTCGCGGATGGAACAGTTGCCACTTGGCATAAGCAAGCTGGAGAGCAGGTATCGCGTGATGAACTCATCGTCGATATAGAAACTGATAAAGTCGTTCTTGAAGTCGTTGCGCCAGATGATGGTGTGATTGAATCTATTTTAAAGCAAGAGGGCGATATTGTCCTAAGTGGCGAAGTCATCGGTAAGTTTACAGCTGGCGCAAGCGGTACAAGTGCCGCAGCACCCGCAGCTGAAGCGGCTCCGGCGGCGACTGAAGAGTCGGCCCCTGCTGCCGAAGTTATCATGAGCCCGGCTGCTAAAAAATTGGTGCAAGAAAATAGTCTTGATCCGTCAGCTATTGCAGCAAGTGGTAAAGACGGTCGTTTGACAAAAGAGGATGTTGT
>NZ_LWGE01000691.1:0-334 GCF_001635315.1 Oleiphilus sp. HI0123 | reverse complement strand
TAATGCCCAGTTCAAATTCATCACCAGGTTTTACTTCACCATTCGGAGTGTCGGAATACTTAACGACATATCGCTGATTATGAATATGACTGACCAAAGCCAAAGGTAACTCGAAAGTCTGCTTTCCCAAGGCCAAAACTCGCTGGATTTTTTCTTCAACTGATAATTCACTGTCGGCAGTAATGAGGTGCAAACGACGAAGTGTATTAATTGCTTTGTTGTTTTCCGTCAGGTCATTCATAAAGACGAAAAAGCCAACAACATTACCTTCTCTAATTTGCGGAAGGTAGGTTGCTTGTCTGTAGATCATGCCGGTTCTAAGGTCTAGCTCAAT
>NZ_LWGE01000690.1:0-394 GCF_001635315.1 Oleiphilus sp. HI0123 | reverse complement strand
GTACGTCATCACTCAAGGATGAAATGACCGGAATAATCATAACGCCCATCACCAAGCCGCTTGCTAGTGCGCTGTTAAAAGCAGCATCGACACCAAACTGTTCCGCTATTGCTACGATGGCTGGAGCCACTGTCAACGCAGCAAAGAAGCCATAAACGACAGTCGGGATACCCGCCAGAATTTCGAGCAAGGGCTTCAATATTTTTCGCTGAGCTGATGAGGCATATTCACTCATATAAATCGCATTACCCAAGCCAATGGGTATCGATACCGCTAACGCAATAATTGTGATCATGAAGGTACCGGCGAAAATCGGTACTGCACCGAAGGAGCTTTCTCCATGGCTCATGTGCCACTCGGTACCTGTAATAAAGTACCAAAGGCTTTTTAATTG
>NZ_LWGE01000689.1:0-419 GCF_001635315.1 Oleiphilus sp. HI0123 | reverse complement strand
AAATTCCCGATCTTAAATTCAGTGATATTGTTGGTAATGAAAGAGGTGTCAGACAGATTTCAAGAGCGATAGGTTGGTTACAGCATCCTGGTAGAATCGGCCGCTTTGGGTTTAGACCTCCCGGAGGATACTTGCTTGCTGGTCCTCCAGGAACGGGAAAAACTTTCTTGGCCCGGGCTGCTGCCGGGGAGTGTGGCTTACCCTTTTTCAGTATAAATTCGGCGGAATTATTATCCCCCGGGGCGGGTGTTGCAGAAAGTAAACTAAGAGATTTGTTCGCCAATGCCAGAAGGTTAGCGCCTTCAATCATATTTATCGATGAGATAGATGCAATTGGACAGCAAAGAAGAAGTGGTGATTACCACGGTATTGTTAATACGTTGTTGGGAGAAATGGATGGCTTCAGTGGCCATTCTCGA
>NZ_LWGE01000688.1:0-382 GCF_001635315.1 Oleiphilus sp. HI0123 | reverse complement strand
CTATACTGGTGTTGTGGAATCCCACCTTGGCTCATAAGGTTGGCAACCGCTGCAGCATTCTTAACGTTACCCACCCAATTTCTTGCTTGGTCGGCAGGTATATTGACGACACCGTATTTATATCTTGCTTCGTGACCCGCGGCTCTTAGCAGCGAGATCAATAAGCTTGAGCTATCAAAGGCATTGCCTTGTTCTGATTGAAGCGTGTAATCAGCACCTTGCATCACACCAAAGCTCGGAATCCAGCGAATAGTATCGTGTACCCAGTTATACAAACTCAAAGGATCGGTGCCGAGTTCCGCAACTTTGCCTGTAATCGCCTGAGTAATCTCTGTGGCACTGTCAGTCGTAGAATAGCTTCCATTATCAGTCCCCAATAAGC
>NZ_LWGE01000687.1:0-407 GCF_001635315.1 Oleiphilus sp. HI0123 | reverse complement strand
GGGCCATTCTCTGCTTTGCGAAACTCCAACTTTACACCTGAAATATCAGCGGTCATCGCCTCCATTTCTGTGAGAATTTCTGACGCTACACGCCGCTTATCCCAATCAACAAATTGAAACTGAATTGAACCGATCACATCCTCGGCCATTGCATTCTGAGCTTGATTGAAAGAACGGGCATAAATTGATTCAAGCTCGTTTTTGCCTTCAATCAGACTTAAAAACCGACGTTCAACCTGTTTTAACAAGGCATCTTTTTCATGTATCGATAAGTCACCTCTAGCGTGAATAAGAACCTGCGCGCTATCCGGTTCGACATCTGGAAAGAACTCTACACCCTTTCCGAAAGCCCCATAGGCGACATAACTGAAGACTATGACGCCCAGTGCACCGATAAATGTTAAGCC
>NZ_LWGE01000686.1:0-534 GCF_001635315.1 Oleiphilus sp. HI0123 | reverse complement strand
ATCGCCGGCTCTGTTTTCATGCGCTCGGCAGGCTGCGTAATCAATGACTTTGCGGATAGAAAAATAGACGGTCATGTAAAGCGCACTGAAGCTCGCCCTCTGGTGACGGGGCGGGTGAGTGCAAAACAGGCTTTGATCTTTTTCGCCGTTTTATGTCTGTTGTCTTTCATCCTGGTTTTGTTTACCAATGAACTGACAATTTACCTTTCATTTGGTGCACTCGCACTTGCTTCTGCTTATCCCTTCATGAAGCGCTATACTTATTTACCACAGGTGGTCTTAGGTGCTGCATTTGCCTGGTCCGTTCCTATGGCTTATGCCGCGCAAGTGAATGAACTGCCTGCGCATATCTGGTTGATCTATATGGCAACAGTCTTGTGGACCGTTGCTTATGATACGATGTATGCCATGGTCGATAGGGATGATGATATCAAAATCGGCGTTAAATCCACGGCCATCTTATTTGGTTCGGCTGATCGGGCGATTATCGCATTTTTGCAGGTTTTGGTGATATTGACGCTGAGCTTGTTAGGT
>NZ_LWGE01000685.1:0-248 GCF_001635315.1 Oleiphilus sp. HI0123 | reverse complement strand
ATTGCCTCGGTACTTTCACTATGATGTTCGGGTGCATGAATTCCCCCGCCATAGGGGGCGCGAATAACCATGGGGCAAGAAAGGCGCCCACGTGTGCGATTACGCATACGTGAAGCATGGCTAACCAAGTGCTCCATTGAAGCATAAATGAAGCCCATAAACTGTATTTCTGCAACCGGACGCAGGCCTTGAGCTGCCATTCCTATAGTCATGCCTGCAATCATCGTTTCAGCTAGTGGTGTATCCAT
>NZ_LWGE01000684.1:0-611 GCF_001635315.1 Oleiphilus sp. HI0123 | reverse complement strand
CTTAATACAGGGAAAATCTCACTCGATGATAAGCTAAGAGTAATTGAGGTGCTTGAAGAGGGATAGGTAAAGCGCTTCAGCCTATTTCTAAACATAGAAATAGGCATTTAACTGAAAGGTACTTGCCTTAGAAAAGCTCGATTTCGTCCGAGGTATCGTCAGTGCTGTCTTTTTTGGCACTAAAGTGATGTTTGTAAATATCCAAAGCTTCGTCAACACTTGCGCCGTTCATGATGTGTTGGAACATGATGCGCTCTTCTTCCATTGTGTAGTTCGACATGATGTCTTCTTGCAGCTTAGACCATGCCATTGGGTTGTAGAGTTGCTGAGGATCACTTACCAGATTACTCAGCCAACCTAGATCTCGCTTGACGTGGTCTAGACGTTGAGTGAGTCGATCGTAGAATTGGAAGGCAACAATTGCACTCATAATCTGCTGGTGGATCTCTGCAGCACTGAGCTTAATAGACTCCAGGTCAGTTCCTGAGGTGTCATTTTCTTCACCTTTATGTGAATCAATAACTTCCTTCAGTTGACTGGCAATATAGGTAAACGACTGAGTCAGCTCTGTTACTGACTTTTCGCCGTCTGTCATGGTGCACTCTACCTGA
>NZ_LWGE01000683.1:0-492 GCF_001635315.1 Oleiphilus sp. HI0123 | reverse complement strand
TCTATTAGCCAGTTTCCATAAGATATTCGAACATATCCGGGGTCATGGCTGACAATCGCTGAAACACCAAGCGCTAGAGCCATGCCGACAATAATCAACACGAGTAAACGCTTCCTGGTTTTGGCTCTGCTTGGTACTGTTATCTGTGCTTGAAGGTTTCGGGTTGGAAAGTTTGCCTAAGCTATGGTTAAGATACATGGCTTCAATTTTTGTCTTCAGTAAGCGTAATGACTTTGAAATATCGGGTGTTTCGTAGCTTATTTGAAGTGTTTGCATACTTTTGAGTTTAGAAATCAGAGTTTTCGTTTGTTTGTCCTGAGTATCAAAGTAGTTCTCTAGCCAAATGCTTGCTTGTTTTAAGCTGTGAGTAAAAATAGCCTGGTTTTGCTCTAGTAAGGCAAGGTTTGCTTGTTCGAGCATCAGTCTTAGATTCTGCTTCAGATAATAATTTTGCTCAGGCGCCATAAGAGGCGCGACAGGGTGATCCAAACG
>NZ_LWGE01000682.1:0-533 GCF_001635315.1 Oleiphilus sp. HI0123 | reverse complement strand
TCGTACCCCGATGACCTATTGGCATTAATAGTCGAAGTTATTTCATATGATCCGCGGCCTGCATACAAACAAGATCAAGAAGATGAGAAGCTTTATAAGCTTAGACTATACGATTTGGATATTAGCTTCTCGGTAGAAGATGGTTTTGCGACAATAAGCGACATCGAGAAGCAATTGAGTTAGCGTGCTGCAAGAATTGTTAGCGCTTCTTTAGACTTATCTAAAAACCGATGAAAGCCTTCAAAATAACTTGTATTGAGCTCTCTCGAAGTCTGCCCCATATCCGCATAGATAAACCCGATTCGTTTACGGCCAGTGGCTAAAGGCGATATAAAAAACCTTTTCTGACCTGTAATACCTAGGTATTCGGGCGATATAAATTGCGTTATGTGCTGGTAGTCCGAGTTACCTATCCAGGCAGCCTGATCACGTTCAAACAGGTTAAACAAGAAACCCGAACGGCTTCTTTCATATCGAACAACAAACTTCTCTCGCCACTTCTCCGTGCTCTGCCCTGAAGCATATTTAACGAC
>NZ_LWGE01000681.1:0-7550 GCF_001635315.1 Oleiphilus sp. HI0123 | reverse complement strand
TCACAAAAAATTATCAAGGGCTCCGACAAAAGCTCTGCCTTACGCTTCAAAAGCAATTGACGCTAATCATTTATTCTCTTGGCGAGAGTGGTTATGATGACGCCACATTAACATAAGGACCACACAATGATTTCTACCTTTAGTGAGCTTCTCACAGCCGCCCAAGAGCAAGACCAACCTCAACGCTTACTTTTTTTATTCGCCAAAGCCGAAGGTGAAGCAGGCAAAAAAAAAGGTGAACAGGAAGGCTCATTATCGCCTGTAATGTGCGTGGACAAGCTACCAGAAGAAATTGAGTCATTTGCTGCCTTGTCAGAAGAAGCAGACTCTATTTCAGATGAGTGGGACTTCATGTTTGTTGCTGGTTTGGCAGGACAAGACGGCGAAGCGCCGAGCCCTGATGATGCAGAACCTTACTTAAACCAAATGGCCAACAACCTGGATTCGGGGCAGGACTTGTCTCAATACGTGATATTTGACCGTAAAGAAAACCCGGTACTCATTCAGCCAGCTTAGTGCTTTCGTCACCAACAGAGCCACTCGCTAAAGCCAAAGCGCTCTAGCGAGTACTTCGACCTTTAGCTCCCCATACACCAATTAGCGTACCCTAATTCTAAGATCGCCCTATTGCTTGTCTCATAATAAGAAACTGTTCATGTTATTTATGATGACAGATAAGAAGCGGCCCGATAAGATAGATAAATCAAACAAAAACAAACTCATATAGAAGCCTGTATTCATGGATGTGATCACTCGACTAAACGTTTTCGTTGTAAGCATACTTTTTACCCTTGCTGTTCAGGCAAGCGAACCTTATAGCCCGCCAGGTAAGGAAAAAGTAGATCTTGTTCCTATCTTCATGTGTGTCTGGGACCCAATAGGTAAAGCGGGGCCGGTCGGACAAATTATGAAAGAAGCGACCATTCAAGCTTATAAGTGGGGCGTTGACCTTACTTTCGAAGTCTTCAGCGACGAACGCATAGCGATTGATGAGTTCAAACTTGGACGTTGCGATGCGGTGAATATGCTTGGCTTCAGAGCGCGTGAGTTTAACTCTTTTACTGGCAGTTTAGGCGCAATTGGCGCAATCCCAAGTTACAAGCATCTTGGCATTATTATCAAAAGCCTAAGCTCTCCTAAGGCGGCTCACCTAATGCGCATAGGAGAATTTGAAGTGCTCGGCATTGGCCCTGCTGGTGCAATATTTATGTTTACGCGCGACCGTAGCATTTTGCTTCCCAAAGACTTTGCTGGCAAACGCATGGCCGTTCTCGATGATGTTCCCGAATCTGAATACCTGTCACAAAAGCACGGTATTACACCCGTTAATTCAACCATTTTTAACTCAATCCTCAAGTTTAACAACGGTACGGTTGACCTGACTGCAGCGCCGGCAATTGTTTACGAGCCCTTCGAAATGCATAAAGGCTTAGAACCTGACGGTGGCATCTATAAAGACCCTTTCCTGTATATCACCATGCAGGTTATCGCACGTTGGGAAAAGTTCCCCGAAGGCTTTATTCAGAAGGCTCGGCTAAAAGCGGTTGAGGAATACTCAAAGTTTGTTAAGTTCCTTACGGACCCAGAAGCAACTATCCCCGAACACTATTGGATAGATATCCCCGAACATCTATACGATTACTGGGTGGAAGATTTTAGAGAGAGCCGTTTGGAGTTAGGTCGTCGCGGTATCTACGACCAAAAGACGCTTAAACTAATGAGGAAGGTCCGCTGCAAACTCGACCCTCAAGCGGCTGAATGCTCAGCAAGCAACCGCGAATAGAGAGCTAAGTATTTGACGCTAATCCCCTACATTCGCTATCGCTGTATGGGGGTCTTGGTGGATGATTATATCGGATTGCGGAAAAAACTCTTTTATCTTGTCATGTACCTCGTCAGCGAGGTCATGTGCAGCGAGTAATGTCATATTCCCATCCATTACAAGATGGAACTGAATGAATTTCGTCTGACCAGACTGACGTGTTCTTAGATCATGAATCTCTATGACGTTTTCATGTTCACAAGCCAAGCTTTCTATCTGATTAATTTCCTCATCAGGGAGTTCCCGGTCAAGCAACAACTGAATGGCTTCATAGCCGATTTCTATTGCACATTTTAGAATGTACAAGCCTATTAGTAAGGCAATAATAGGGTCTGAATACAACCAGCCCATATAATAAAGGGCCAAGCCTAACAAAATTCCAGCATTAGTTACTAAGTCTGCTGAATAGTGAAGAGAATCAGCCTTGACAGCAATCGAATTGGTTTTTCTAACGACATAACGCTGGTAAGCAACCAATACCAAAGTTAATGCCATCGAGAAGAGCATCACCCATGTGCCAATTTCAGGTGACTCGATCAGTTCAGGGTTAAAAATCCGCTCCACTGTATACATCAATAGAAATATCGCCGAGCTGCCAATAAATATTGCTTGCCCTAAGCCCGCTAGTGATTCAGCCTTACCATGCCCAAAACGATGCTCCTCATCCGCGGGCTCCAAGGCATAACGCACCGCAAACATATTGATTAGCGAAGCAGCCAAATCCAGTAACGAGTCTACTAGTGCGGCTAGCACCCCCATTGAACCCGTTACAATCCAAGCATATATTTTTAATATTAGTAAGGTAAATGCAACAGCGACAGAAGCCCTGGTTGCCCAAATAATAAGTTGTTCCGATTTTGTCCGCATAGTAATGTTCACTAAGATCTCTTAACAAAAGAATAGAGCTCCTATTTTACGGGCATCTATACTAAATAAAACCATTAATTAGCATCATCTAATTAAATATAAATTTTGAACTGTATCATTAACTTAAGCTTTTCGACGCCCTATCAGATGGAACCCGATATGCCTGAAACAAAACTTCCCAGTGAATTATTCCTCAGCCAGCAGGTAAGAGATATCGATAGTTCGGCTATCAACAGGCATGGAATCAAGGGCTTTTCGCTCATGAACAAAGCAGCGAAATTTAGCTTCAATATACTATTAGAACGATTCCCCAACTGCCAGAAAGTCACAGTATTATGCGGCAGTGGAAATAATGCCGGAGATGGCTATATTGTCGCTGCGCTAGCCAAAGCTTATGGAATTGCATGTAATGTCTACTTTCTTTCGCCTCCAGATAAACTTGTCGGTGATGCGCAAAGTGCATACCAGATGTGCTTAGCAGAAAACGTAAGCTGCGACCACTACTCAGACAAAAGTCTAGCATCAGAGACCGACAATCACATTATCGTCGACGCTCTATTAGGTACCGGTCTTAACTCCCCTGTCAGAGGCCTGTATGCTGACGCTATTGAAGCAGCAAATAAATCTACTGCCCCGATATTAGCGATTGATATTCCATCGGGCTTAAATGCCAATACGGGCAGTATAATGGGCACCGCAATCGAAGCCGACTGCACTGCGAGTTTTATTGCCCTAAAACTGGGCTTATTTACCGCTGAAGGTCAACACTATACTGGCGAACTATATTACGACGACCTGGAGGTGCCAGCCAAAATTATTAATGAGCAGACGCCTATCGCTCATTGCTTGTCACTGCAGAAATTACTAGATCAAGTTTCTGTCCGGCCCCGCCATTTTCACAAAGGTAATTGTGGGCACACCCTCATTGTCGGCGGAGACCGGGGCTATGGTGGCGCGGTACTCATGGCTGCTGAAGCAGCACTTCGCTGCGGCTCAGGCCTGACGAGCGTTATCACCCATCAAGACCACTGCTCTGCATTGCTATCACGCACACCAGAGGTCATGGTCACCTCTACTGAAAATACTCAACAAGTTGAGCAATTGCTGGACGCGGCAACGGTAATTGTAATCGGTCCGGGCCTTGGTAGATCTGCATGGTCAGAAAAGTTACTGCAAAGGGTTATTAAGCTCGATAAGCCGCTGGTGCTAGATGCAGACGCCTTGAATATCTTGACTAACAAACAGAATTGGATCAACTCGGTTGATAAGGAAAATCAAGGTAAACGCATATACACTCCCCACCCTGGTGAAGCTGCGCGACTGCTCGGGCATGGTAGCGCTGGCCTAATCCAGCAGGATAGGCTTCATGCAATCACTGAGCTCTCCAATAAGCTTGGTGGACATATTCTATTAAAAGGCAGTGGAAGCTTACTTGCCAGCAAAGGCGAAACAATCAGCATTTGCCCTTATGGCAACCCAGGCATGGCAAGCGGGGGAATGGGAGACGTACTAAGTGGAATAATTGGCAGCTTGGTCGCTCAAGGCTTCGCTGAGGGCTTTGCCTTGCGTTTAGCAACCACCCTACACGCTCGTGCAGCAGACATTGCTGCCAAACAATCTGGCGAACGTGGCTTATCTGCATGCGATTTGATACCAGTCGTCAGATCGCTACTCAACAAGCTAAATTACGAGCTATAGGTATGACGAGAAAATCTTATGCCTGAATCTTAGTTTTGTTTTTCTCGACCTTCCTGATTCAGTTTTGACCTAACGTCCATCAAAACCTTGCCGTAAGTATTTTCGGCTCGGCGGTCACGACCACAACCCCAATAATAATCGTATTGGCTATTTTCCAGTATCTTCCTGCTACCGCTATCTAAAAGAAGCTGAGCGACCTGAGGATGGCTACGACAATAAGTATAAACCGCTCGCGTCATAACCGTTCGTTTGACTTGAGCCCAGTCTTTTCGAACTTTATGAAAGCGAGATCTACCCATGCGCCTCGCCTGTTTGGCGGTTGACGATTTCCGGATCTTTTCAAAGTAAGAAGGAGAAGTTTCCTGAAACTTCATCGCCTGATAGTAATGCTCGATACTCGGCCACAATAAACCCTCGAGTAAAAAAGAAGCCAGCTTATGAGTACCAAGCGCTTCGTCTTCATTGCTACGTGATAGAAATAATGCATCTTCGTCTAAATCAGGAAATAACAAACTTTTTACTCTTGGACTGTTGAAAAAGCCATCATACCCGATACGTCTTGATCAAAACAGTGGTGAGCGTACACTCGAAGTTACCGAGCGTACTCACCACTTAAGGCGTTCAATGACTCTGTCTAATCTTTAACACGAATAACAATAAACGAAGGACTTCCTTGACGAACGATCAATGCCGGAACAGCTCTATCTGAAGGAAGACTCTCTACCACCTTTTGAAATTCTTTTACCGACGTGAATTTCTGGTTATTGAGTCGAGTGATGATATCACCCTGTTTAATCCCTGCTTCACGTGCTGCACCCGACTCTACCTGGATAACATGAACACCGCCATCCAAATTCAAATCATCCAAGGTCTCATGATCAAGTTCTCGCACTTTAATGCCAATACGGTTCGTCTTCTCTACCTGAGGTTTATTTTGTAAAGCGCTCGCACTTTCGTCAGTCGGAAGCTCACCAATCTCGACACTCACTGATTTCTCATCTCCATCACGAACAACTTTTAGTTTGGCCTTGTCACCAACCTTTGTTCGCCCTACCAGCTGCGGTAGTTCAGATGAGAAATCAATCTCTTCTCCTTCATACTCGATAATTACATCACCAGTTTGAATACCTGCTTGGTCTGCAGGCGAGTCCTCAACCACCTGAGCAACTAAAGCACCGTAAGGACGATCCAAACCAAAGGAGTCAGCAAGATCTTTGTTAACTTCCTGGATCAAGACCCCTAACCAACCACGCGCGACATAACCTTGGCCTTTGAGCTGAGCTACGACCTCCATTGCGACATCAATTGGAATCGCAAAAGAAACGCCCATAAAGCCACCTGAACGAGTATAAATTTGAGAATTAATACCAACAACTTCACCATCCATATTGAATAGTGGGCCGCCAGAATTACCTGGATTAATCGCTACGTCAGTCTGAATAAAAGGTACATAATTTTCGTTAGGGAGGCTACGCCCCTTGGCACTAACAATTCCGGCAGTAACGGTGTAATCAAAACCAAAAGGAGACCCTATAGCAAAGACCCACTCACCAACCTTAAGCGGCTTTGACTTACCCAACTTAACTGCTGGCAAATCATCTGCTTCAACTTTCAAAACGGCCAGGTCTGAACGTTTGTCAGCGCCAATGAGTTCAGCTTTTAATTCACGTCGATCACTAAAACGAACATAAATTTCATCAGCACCATCGACGACGTGGTTATTAGTTAGAATAATGCCATCTTCACTTGCGATAAAGCCTGAGCCCATCGACTGCATACGCTTCTTGCCGTTAGGCTTTCCTGATTTTGGTGGGCCGCCAAAGAAATGCCGGAAGAACTCCGGGATTTGCTCCATATCACCCTGAAACTGGAACTGGGAAGGTCGCTCGGCATGGCTAACCGTACTAATATTAACGACCGATTCCGCATGCTCTTCAACTAACTCGGTAAAATCCGGCAGATCTGCAGCATGGCTAGAGAGACTCAATACACTGATTGCAGCCATCAAGAATAGCAAGGAGCTGAGTTTATTTATGTACTTCATGAAGAATCCTCAAGAGAGTATGTAGTTAGAACGTACCCTCATTTTTGAGGCCGAAGGGCTAGTTTTCAACTTAAAAATACGTAACGGGGGAGCAAGGTTAAAGAGGAAAAATACTAGTCTATAGCCCGGTCTACGGCTACAATATGTGGCTGAAAGTCTGGATCACTTTTATGCTCGCTAGCAAAACGTCTAGCCAAATAAAGCCCTAATCCAAAGCCACAAATGGACGCCAGCAAGGTCGCGGCATCATTTAAGGCTAAATAACTTTCCGCAAGCACAGCACAAAGAATCATTAAAACCAAGGGAAGCACATACATCACGAGGGAGGCCTGCAGGAAAGTTTTCTCTGGAACTGCGAGGGTTACATAATCCCCTACTTGTACATCAAACTCGTTATCAAGCTCAAACTCAATACATTTTCGTTGGCTACTATCATTGACTAGCTTTTGGCCACAGCCCGCTTTCATCTGGCAACTCTCACAGGCACTTTTTCTATCGATACGAACCGATATACGCCCATTAGTTGTTGAGTCATCAGCAATGACTATAGCTTCTTCTTTAATCATTAAACTAACCTTACATGATCGGTTTGACTGATTTCGCAACCTTCATTGCAGTCATAGCAGGAACTTCGCCAACAACCGTCACATGATAGTCATGACCATCAACACTGTGATCAGTTGAATAGGCAGTTGTTGCACCCACCTGTGTCGCACCTTCAGGCATAGTTCCCTTATCAACCGACTCGATAAATATACTGAAGGTTGCCAGGCCATCACTATAGACCATTACATGCTCACCTTCTTTTGCCTCTCCATTTATCTTTTCATAGCCATTAGGCAAAAATTCAACTTGCCACATCAGGGAACGCGACCAGGACATACCTTTGTCTGCCGTTTTGATCATTTCATGCTTAATCGCTTTCCCTGCCCCCATTACATCGAAAACGGTCGAGTCAATATTATTTGGGTACTCTACATGTGTGTATTGGAAACGCTCCAAGGCTTTATGCTCTTGGTCAATTAACTCAGACTTTAGGAGCAGGCCTTTCTCTTCATCTATCCATAGCTTATAGCTATAACGTTCATCGTCATTGGCAGATATTTCCACCACAACACA
>NZ_LWGE01000680.1:0-416 GCF_001635315.1 Oleiphilus sp. HI0123 | reverse complement strand
TACTGGCAATTGCTTTACTTATCGTTATGGTTGCCTGGATGGCGGGTGCCTTTAATAACAAGGTAAAGCCCGGGCAAAGTGAGCAGCAAAGTTTGGTAAAACTCGATGAGCTACTAAGGCAAGCGATTGAGGTCGAACGGGTGAAGAAGGAAGTGTTCGAGCCAGTGCCAGCAGGTATTGAAGCGAAACAGAATTCACTTATCTCATCACGTATTCTAGCCAAGATAGAGAAAGTACATGTACGAGCAGGGCAGCAGGTTAAACAAGGGCAGCTACTGATTGAATTGGAAAAGGCAGATTTGCTATCACGGGAGTCTCAGGCAAAAGCGGCTTTGTCTTCAGTGTCTGCACGATTGTTGGAAGCAAAGAATAATCTTAAGCGTTCTGAGGACTTGAGTCAGAAAGGCTTGATTGCT
>NZ_LWGE01000679.1:0-404 GCF_001635315.1 Oleiphilus sp. HI0123 | reverse complement strand
GGCGTAGCGGAACCAGATAACTTACCTGTGTTAACTGAAATGGCCTCTATTGAGGAGCTTGTAGAAGACGATAGTATTATTACGGTTGGGCCTGAAAGTGACAGTTCGGACCCTAGTGATAAGGTTATGTCTGATAAAGTTGTACACGCTATGTTGGACGAGGCACGCCTCGTATGCGCTTCGTAGTTTAGCTTACTTCCTAGTCTCTGCATCTTTTCTGCTTTAGTCAGCTTTTGCAAAAGCTTGAGAGTGTTTTTGCTCTTGTACTCGTCCCCTGAACCGTTTTTCATTGCGTTAAAAACAAAGATTTGCTTGGTGGTAGACACTAAGGATCTCGATCTTTGCTATGCTATCTATGCGTGACAATAAACTTGTATGCTTTGACAGGGTCATCAATGAGAAAC
>NZ_LWGE01000678.1:0-744 GCF_001635315.1 Oleiphilus sp. HI0123 | reverse complement strand
AGTACAGGAAACGTCAAAGCTTGGCACCCCCAAGAAAATTCAGGAAATAACCATTGGTGTTGAAGCTCAGTCTTTGGCAGAGACTGCGAACATGTCTCCCGATGACGCGCCTTTAGCTATTGAAGACAGGAATGATCCTTTTGAGGGGCGAGAGGTCAAATATCGCTTCCAGCAAATAGCGTCTCATTTTGCTCAGGAGATTAAATACCCTACTTTTTCGCGCCCGATTCATCAGCAACAGGACTTGGTTGAGTATTTACCCAATCGGGCCGTACAGTCTAGTCGACCGATCAATCTTGATGACGTTGATGGAGAGATACAAGAGGTAGGGCCTCGTATTGCTCTCAAGACCTCTAAGTTTAACTATTACCCTGGCGAACCTGTTGTCGCCGTCGCAGATGTGACAGGCATACAAGCTCGTAACTCTGTGCATGTCACGGGGCTAGTTCGAGTTGGTGGACAGATTGTCGCGAAAAACCAAGGTGTTATTCGCTCAGATGACGGTTCTAATCATGCTCACCAGCAATACAGCTTGCATTTTGATGACCTCAGCAATATTCCTGTGAGCGATCAGGGAGACATGGATGTTGTTGCCGAGTTTACGATTGATGGAAATACCTATGCGATTACCTCATTAATAAGGTACCCCAAGACGGTTGCGTCTATAGAGGGGCTTGGTGAGGTCGAGGTTGAAGGAGAATACCTCAAGATTCCAATGCAGGTGACGACCTCTGCTCCCGGCTT
>NZ_LWGE01000677.1:0-262 GCF_001635315.1 Oleiphilus sp. HI0123 | reverse complement strand
CACCTGGTTTCCAACGTGCTTAATTTTTCCTTACTTGATTTACCGACACGCTATTTTCATGTGCCTGGATGGACTTCATCGCTAGTGTTTAAATTAACTAACCCAATGGGCTCAGTGATTAATACGTATGAGAAGTTTTTGAATTTATGGGATAGGGAGTATTTGGAAGAAAGTCTGACTATGAGCAAGTGGTTTGACGACATGGTAGATTATCCAGGGCGTACCATTCGGGAAATGGCGGTTCATATGATGATCAATAACA
>NZ_LWGE01000676.1:0-373 GCF_001635315.1 Oleiphilus sp. HI0123 | reverse complement strand
AAATAATGAGGCAGAAATAGCCGCTGGCGGCATAGCCATGGTTTCAGGTTCGATTTCAAACAGCCGAATTGTCAATAATAAGGCCACGCACCAGTTTAGCCACTCTGGAGGAATTAACGCTTATAACGAGATTGAACTGTCATTCTCTGAGGTGAGCGGTAACTCTGCTGCATCTGCCGGAGGTGTCGGTATTGGTCATAACAATGCTGAGGGTAGCTCAGTCATTATTAACTCGACTATCGCTAATAATAGTGCTGAATTGCATTCTGGAGGCTTGTACCTGAACGATGGCGAACTAGAAATCATCAATTCCACACTAGTACATAACGCTTTGCCGCTAGATAAAGATACTCGTGGTACAAGTATAGATAGT
>NZ_LWGE01000675.1:0-780 GCF_001635315.1 Oleiphilus sp. HI0123 | reverse complement strand
GCAATATGAAAACCTTGATCACCCGGCTCGGTACTTTTGTGGACGTAAAAAATACTATTACCGTCGCGGCTGTAGCGAGGCCTGGTATTATACTTCCCAACAAAGCTCAAGCGCTCCGGAATACGATCTCTCAGAGACATACGATAAACCTGTGGGCTCCCGCCCCTGTCACTTGTAAATACGACACTTTTACCGTCCTGTGACCAGCTTGCCTCGGTATCAATACCTGAGTCGAATGTTAATCGCTCAGTGCGATCACGAGCCAAGTCATAACTATATAACTCGGCGTTGCCATCTTTCGACAAGGTCATTACCAGAGAGGAATCATCTGGCGACCACATAGGCGAGTCATTCAAGCCTTTAAACGAGGTCACCTTTCTTTGATTTCCTGAAATCACATGCTGAATGTAAATTGCTGGGCGACCAGAGTCATAAGACACGTAAGTCAGGTGCTGCCCATCATTAGACCATGAAGGAGACAACATAGGCTCGCGACTAGTAAACAGTGTATAAGCCCCTTTCCCATCCGCATCTGCAACATTTAGGCGGTACTGACGCTGCTTGTTGGTTAACTCTTTAACGGTTATATATGCGATCTTGGTAGAAAACACGCCTTGGACACCCGTAATCTGCTGATACACACGGTCACTAATATAATGCGCTGTTTTTCTAAGGCTTGTAGGGCTTGCTTTTACTCGCTCGCTAATGAGAGATTTTTGAGTAAAGATATCAACAAGTTCATAGTCTACTATTACCTGCTTAGAACCATTTTGATGCGTG
>NZ_LWGE01000674.1:0-434 GCF_001635315.1 Oleiphilus sp. HI0123 | reverse complement strand
CCCTATGAATCCGGGAATGTGAACCTCGACTTGAAAATCCCTCAGATGTTTAAGACGGGTATGAGAGTTCGCCTTACTCCTGATTATACCCTCAATGTGGATGCGACATGGACTGATTGGAGTCAGTGGGAAGAATGGACTTTTTACTTTGATAGAACTCTGGAAATGCTAACAACAGCTCGACTATTGTCGGGGTTGGTCACAGGTCGTTCTCTGACTTTGCCTATTGGCTTACGTGATACCTGGCACTTTGGTTTCGGTTTAACTAAGCATGTTAATTCTCGTCTGGATGTCAGGTTTGGGTTAGAGTTACGAACTTCACCAGCCGAGCGTGATGTTTTTGGTCCGCTTCCCGTTGGTGATATGAAAATGTGGGGTACCGGGTTTGGCTACAAGTGGGATAAACGAACCGATATCAGTGCAAGCATATTCTA
>NZ_LWGE01000673.1:0-711 GCF_001635315.1 Oleiphilus sp. HI0123 | reverse complement strand
CCGATAGCGATCAGTTGCTCAGGCGTAATCTCACCACCTGGTACACGTGGGACAACTGAATAGGTGCCATCTTTTTGCATGTTTGCAAGAAAGGTATCGTTGGTATCCTGCAGGCCTGTATGTTGCTCTTCTAGAATGTAATCATTCCAGCTAGCTGCAAGCATATTTGCTACCGCAGGCTTACAAATATCACAACCAAGGCCGGTACCGTGTTTTTCTACCAGTTCGCCAAATGACTTGATACTACCGACACGAATTAAGTGATATAGCTCTTCACGCGTATGAGGGAAGTGTTCACAAATGCTTTTATCAACCGTAACGCCGCGCGCTTCAAGCTCAGTATCAACAACATCCTTAAGAAGTGCTGCGCAACCGCCACAACCGCTAGCTGCTTTGGTTTCACCTTTTACATCACCTACGCTGCAACAACCGGAATCAAGAGCGTTAATAATGTCGCCTTTACTAACGTTTAGGCATGAACAGATTGTTGCTTCCATTGGTAGTGCTGAAGCACCTAGCGCAGGACCACCCCCTTCAACATTCGGTAGAATCATTCCTTCAGGGTTTTCGGGAAGCTCGATACCGTTCAGGTAGTATTGAAGAAGTGTGTCGTAATCTGAACAGTCGCCAACTAGTACTGCACCTAACAGTGTATTGCCGTCTTCAGATACGATGATTCGCTTATAGATCTCTGAGTTTTCGTTACTGTAG
>NZ_LWGE01000672.1:0-409 GCF_001635315.1 Oleiphilus sp. HI0123 | reverse complement strand
GGAAGGGAGGGGAGTCGCTAAAGTTCAGAGACAAGAAACCAATTACGGTTGTGACACTGGTTAAAAAAACGGGTTGCTGATTGATACGTAAGCTTTCGATAACAGCCTGAGCCTTGGTTTTCCCTGACTGCATTTGCTGGAAGAAAGATGCCAGGATATGAATCGAATCGGCGATTGCTAGTGTCAGAATCATTGTTGGTGCATTGGCGGATGCGGTGGTGATATCCATACCCAGCCACGCAGAGATACCAAGCGCGAATAGGATTGAAGTAATAATGACAACTATGATGGAAAAGCTACCTGAGAAGACCGTAATGATGCTCCGGCTTGCAGCAAACATGTAGATCGCAATGCAGGTGATGGCGATCAAAAATGCTAAGGGGACGATATGCGATAAGTCATACATCGC
>NZ_LWGE01000671.1:0-488 GCF_001635315.1 Oleiphilus sp. HI0123 | reverse complement strand
ATCGAGTTTAGTGATTGATTGCTTTGCTGTGATTGGGTTTGAGTCTTCTTCGTTTTGTGCGGCCTGCCCATTCATCATGGATATATGCCATGCCTGATTCGTGTTTGAGGTGACAATTGCCTGCGGATGTTTCGGAAGACGGACATCGTCAATAGGGTAAGAGGATCTTATATTCATCTTGAAGCTGAATGCTTCGGTTACCACTTCGTTGTAGCTCCAAAAGGCCAACTTTTCTTCATCGACGCCACCATCTTCAAGTGGGTAGACATAACTGCCAATGCCATGGTCTGAATGGACAGCTTGAATGTAGACTAATCGGATTTTGACATCTTGATTTTGCAGTACTGGGTAAACGGCACTACTAAAACATTTATACTCTTTCTGTTCTATAAAGGCGGTTTTTCTGCCTTGTGCTTTTTCTTGCTCATAAATCTCGCGAGCTTGTTTTTTCTCAAGCACCTCGCCAGTCACAGCTTTACCGTCTATCC
>NZ_LWGE01000670.1:0-6368 GCF_001635315.1 Oleiphilus sp. HI0123 | reverse complement strand
ATGAGAGCCATATGCATAGCGTGCCTCCTAACTCTGAGACTCACTTTAAGGTGACTTTGGTTACTGAGGATTTTGAGGGAAAGTCTAAAGTTGCTCGTCATCAAAGTGTCTATGCCTTGCTTGGTGGCTTAATGGAGCAAGGCCTACATGCTTTGGCACTACATTTATATGTTCCGCAAGAATGGTCGAGTATCATGGGTGAGAAATCACCAGAGTCCCCAAACTGTATGGGTGGCTCTAAATAGTACAGCTGTAGCAGGCCAGAACCCTAAATAGCTGATAGATATTCAATTGGAATTGCCCTTTATTAGGAGTAGGTACGATGAGTCAATTTTTTCAGATTCATCCTGAGAACCCTCAGGCGAGGTTGATTAAACATGCGGCAGAGATCATTGAAAGCGGTGGTGTGATTGCTTATCCGACTGACTCTGCGTACGCACTAGGTTGCCATTTAGGCGACAAGAAGGCCGCCGATAAAATTAGGCAGATTCGAAAGCTTAATGAAAAGCATAACTTTACACTGGTATGTCGTGACCTAACGGATATATCAACCTACGCTAAAGTTGATAATCAACAATACCGCCAGATAAAGGCACACACACCGGGCCCTTATACGTTTATTCTCGATGCGACGACTGAAGTTCCGCGGCGTTTAATGAACCCAAAGCGACGTCAAATCGGTATCCGAATTCCGGACAACGAAATTGCTTTAGCCTTGCTGGAAGAGCTTGGTCAGCCAATAATGAGTACAACGCTTATTTTGCCTGGTGATGATATGCCTATGACTGACCCTTACGAGGTTCGTTCTTTGTTAGAGCATACGCTTGATTTGGTTATAGATGGTGGCTTCTGTGGCTTTGAGGCAACCTCTGTGGTGAACTTATCAGGCGAAGAAACGGAGATTGTTCGTAAAGGCTGCGGTGACATCTCGGCTTTCGAGGGCTAAGTATCACCGCTTGTTTAGGCGGGTACGGTTTATGCGTTTATCGTTAAGCGGAAGCTGTTATCCTTCGACAGAGCTGCTTGCTCACTATTATTGGTGATTTTGTTGGTTTTCAGTGCTTCATAGCGATGGGCGATATCATTTAATTTGTTATGCTCATTTTGTTCGCTAATTAGCTCATTAAAGAGATTATTACCAACTCCATATGCACCAGAAATCTTCACGACATTGTCTACGTAATCAAGTGTAGGCTGCTGTTTGCTCAAACGCTGAAAAGCCTCTTTAAAGTGTTTGTTGTTGTTAAGGTCAGTACTTATTTTTTCATGATCGCTTGGGCGCATCGCGCCTTTGATCTCAATGTTGCCGTAAATATCCTTCTCTACATTTAGCTGGGTTCTCGGGTTTAAGTTGTACTCAGCAAGCTTATTACGCAGAGTTTCCTTGAGGAAGGCTTTATCTTGGCCTAACTCCGTTTTGAATGTTTCAACATTTACCTTTTTACTTTGACTTTGAATGCCTAGTCTTAATAAAGTGACCGCATCGTCTAGCAATACTCGCTTTTCTGCTTGTTCTTTGCGTCTGGCACTGTCGTCTGCGTGGCTGCTGTTTTCAGTACCGTTTTGAGAGTCCTGACGTTGTAGTTGCTGAGGGATCTGTAAGGCTTGTTCTGTTGATATATGTGCCATGGTTATTTGCTCGCTAAGTTCCAGTTCGGCAATCAATGACCGTTTTCTGACAAAAAATGCTAGTTATCTAAGGAATAGCAAATTAAATGCCAAGCTTGTTAGGCGGCTAGGGTAAGTTAACATGGAATTGTCCCACCCCTAGATTTGAATAGCTGCTGGCAAAGAAGGGCTTTGCTTACTAGACTGCAGGGATTTGGTTTCTTAATAATTAGGCAATCTTGTTCTATGTCAGAAATGTCAGCGTATCGCGCACCGGTTTTACCTATTATTCTCACATTGTTGACGACGCTGGGTTGTTTTTATATACCCACCAAACTCATATTTATACCGGTTGTTCTAACCTCAATTGCTTGGGCTTGGGCCCACTATGCAAATGTGCAGAGTCTTCGTAGTCGTTATGCGGGACAAGAGCGATCACTGCTAAATGATAAGGCCACTGAACTCACTCAGGAAGCATGCGCAGTAATGAGTGAACAAGCAGAGCTTGTGAAGGAAAATCTTGTCCACATTAATCAGAAGGTGACTGAAAGCGCTGATCAGATTAGTGCCAGTTTTACCGGAATATCTCAGAAATCTGAACGACAAAGAGAGCTCTTGTTAAAAGTTGTTGCTATGGTCCATGAGGATGAAACAACAAGTGGAGAAGAGCAAGTAACAGTCAGGCAATTTGCTGATGAGTTGATGGGGATAATAGATAGTTATGTCAGATTATTGGTTGAGGTGAGTGAAAAAAGTATCTTTGCTGTTCACCGAATCGAGGATATGTCACATCATTTTGAACAAACTTTTACCTTGCTAGGGCAGATCAGGGGTATTGCTGATCAAACAAATTTATTGGCATTAAATGCGGCAATCGAGGCAGCGAGAGCTGGTGAAGCCGGCAGAGGATTTGCCGTGGTTGCTGACGAGGTACGTACCTTGTCGCAAAACTCAAACACCCTTAATGACAAAATATTTGAAACATCTGAGAACACAAAGCGCGCGATTGATGGTTCAAGCAAAATTGTGGGAGAGATCGCATCCTTGGATATGAATATGGCGATCAGTGCGAAAGCCCATGTCGATGAAATGCTTGTAGATTTGGAGCAAACAAATGTCACCATTGAAAATACTATGGATGAAGCTTCCGCTTATACAGAAAAGTTAAAAGTGGACGTGGCTGACGCGGTCAGGAGTTCACAGTTTGCTGATAATGTTAGTGCCGATATTAACTCTTTTCTGCAACAAAACTCTTTGTTACAAGAGGCGCTGAATAAGGTAAGGAGTGTGTCCAGTGAAGCCGAAATACTCGACTTATTGCAAGAGATTGGCAAGCAAAAGAGTGGCTCTAAGAGTAGTGTTGCGGCAGAAGCGAGTGATGACAATGTCTCATTGTTTTAACGCAAAATATTAATCAATAGCGTGGGTGGGTAGTACAGACAATGGGAATGAATGTTCTAATTGTGGACGATCATGAATCGAATCGTATTCTAGTAAGGTATTTGCTTGAATCCGAAGGCCACGACTGCATCGAAGCTGAAAATGGGCAGATAGCAGTCGAGCAGTTTGATGAGCACCAGCCAGACTTTGTTCTGATGGACATTGTCATGCCTGTTATGGATGGCTATGAAGCCGCGTCCTTAATTAAAAAGCGCGCAGGCGATACCCATGTTCCTATTATTTTTCTGACAGCAAAACATGATGAGAAATCTTTGCTTGCTTGCCTGGAGAGTGGTGGAGATGATTATTTACCAAAGCCCATTAATGGCATTGTTCTAAAAGCGAAGATTAAGGCTCATGCGAGAACTCAGGAGCTTACCCAGCAAGTTCATGCGAAAAACAGTGAGCTAACCCGTCTACACGCGACATTAACGCAAGAACATGAGATGGGGCGTCATGTATTAAATCATACGCTCAAGAGGAGCTTGCAGAACTGTAAAAATGTTAAAAGCTATCTTTCTTCAATGTCGACCTTTAATGGCGATATCTTTCTTTTGGCCGAAAATCCAAGTGGTGGTTTATATGCTTTTCTCGGTGACTTTACTGGTCATGGTTTAGCTGCAGCAATTGGTACGATTCCTGTCTCGCAAGCATTTTTCTCCATGTGTGAAAAAAGTATGCCGATTATGGAAATTGCGTCTTCGATGAATAAGTCCTTAAAGTCCTTTTTGCCTGAGTACATGTTTTGCGCCGCGACACTAATACATGTGCCAGAATCGGGAGATAAAGCATTAGTATGGGCAGGGGGGTTGCCAGATGCGTATATTACAAGACCTGGGGAGGGGCTTGTAAGTGTCGTAAAGTCGAGACATATGCCGCTCGGTATCGTGCCGGCAGAGCGCTTCAATAGTGAGATAGAACTACACGAATTACGTTATGGTGATAAGTTGTTTATGTTCACTGACGGAATTCTTGAAGGAAGCCCTACAGACAGTGATGAAATGTTTGGTGAAGAACGAGTGATGGACTCACTTGACCGCCGAGTGAAAGAGGGCGGGCAAGAGCGTGTGTTTGACGGCCTACTGGATGACTATCATAGCTTCAGCCAAGGTTCTGCGCAGCAGGACGATATCTCTTTGGTTGAAATCACCGCAGGCCCAATTGATAATTCTAGTGTAATAGATCTTGAACCAAAGACGAATTTGCCTTGGTCAGTTAATGTCGATCTTGATGCAGAGAGAATACACTCTCAGCCTGACCCCATTGTGCAGGTCATTAAAGTGTTGCCAGCAGATCTGTTTTTGTACCGTCGAGCCGATATGATCAGGACTATTTTGTCTGAGCTTTACTTCAACTCGCTGGAGCATGGTTTATTAGCCTTAGACTCTACTATAAAAGGCAGTCATGACGGATTTACAAAGTACTATCAGCAGCGTCAGGAACGGATGGACGCCTTGGATGCGGGCCGCATTAGCATTAGTGTGAGCTTTGATTACGAGCGTTCCGGTAGTGAGTTGAAAATAAGTCTCAGAGATACCGGGAAAGGCTTTGATTTTGCTTCACAGAACGAAGACCTGGCAATGAATACTAAACCATGGGGGCGCGGAATTGCGCTGGTCCGATCTCTGTGTGAAACGGTTGAATATAGTGATGAAGGCCGCTGTGTCGAGGCGACCTTGGCACTTAATCCGAATGATAGAAAAGAAAGATATCCACCAATTGCTCCGGCATAATTTCTTCGAATTGGGATAAAAGCTTTTCGTTTCGACGTATTTCTTGAAACTCATCACTATCAAATAGGCCTGAAAGGGCCATGATAGGAAGTAGCAATTCGGCGGTAACATCTTCACCTTTGCAGAACCATGCCTTTTCTTTGTAGAAGAAACCTTCCATAAAGCCTGTGCACCAGCTTTCAAGACAGGCATCGTAGTGAGTTTCGCTGTCGTCATCAGTTTCATCGCTGTAGGGTAAGAGTATATCGCGGTCTTCATTAATCTCTTCAAGCAATGTCGACTTGATCTCTTCGATACAGCTTTCAATAGTGGCGATTTCAGATTCACTAAGCTCGATATCATCATTGCCAAATAGCACAGAGATAAGAGTGTTAGTGTCAAAGTCTACCGGCCCGATAACACTGGCGCATACAAGGCCGTGAAAGCCAAAATAATCCAAAGCCTCTTCATTTAGATGCTCGGCAAAAAGAATATCTTCGAGCTGTTCAATTTGTTGTTCGCTTAGTGACATTTGCTAAAACCGTATGACAGTGCAACCAATGCGTTCATGTGTGTATGGGCGCTGGTTGGGAGCGGGGTGGTATAAAAAACGAGAGTATAAACTGATTTTCCACAGATTAGTATCTGCAGTACCTGGTAAGCATAAAAAAGCCGGTAAGAACTAATTGCTCATACCGGCTCTGAGGTCTTTCAGAACTTAATTAGCGGAAATGCTATTCAGTATCTGTAGTCTGAGTTGCTTTACTGTCTTCAGCTTTTGCTGTTGATTCAGCGGGGCTCACCTCAACCTTAACAGCTGACAGCTCTGGTGACTTAGGAGCCGCCGCGCTTTCAGTTTCAGCTGATTGCGCTCTTGGGTCATTGTGAACCCGGTTAGAGCGGTTAGGTCTACGACGGCGAGCTGGCTTTTTAACTTCGACTTTATGCTCATCAGCCGGCTTCGCTTCGGCTTTAGGGCTTGTATTGCCAGTTATTTCTTTTGTCGCGCTTTCCTTATCAGCAACAGCTTGCGTCTTCGTTGGAGAGGCATCCGACTTGCTGTTTGTCGCTTTATTGCCTCGATTTCTACGAGGGTTACGGCTACGAGGTCGGCGAGTCGAAGTTTTCTCTTCGCTATCACTAGAGCTGGCATCTGATGTAGTTACTTCAGTTGCAGTTTCATCACTTGTTTCTGCTTTGCTCTCTTTTACTGCTTTAGGCGAATCTACAGCTTTAGTTTCGGCAACTTCAGCTTTATCAGAGCTTTTATCTTCCTTGCTTTCAGTTGCAGCAGGTGCAGGGCTAGCGTTGCTACTCGCTTGAGGCAATGAACTCTTCTCTTCTACCTTAGGTTTTGAGACTTCTGCTTTAGGCTCAGTTGTAGCGACAGGCTTAGCGGTTTCCTTAAGGCTTTCGCTTACTGTGCTAACTGCACCCTTGGTGTCAGTTTCAGCATTCTTCGTAGGAGCTTTGCTACGGCGCTCGCCACGGTTTTCTGAACGTCTACGGTTAGAAGAGCGAGTAGTGGATTTATTTTCGCTGCTTTTAGCTTCAGGCTTTGTGGTATTGGCTTCTACACTGTCGTCCGCTTTTGCTAAGGTATTGTTT
>NZ_LWGE01000669.1:0-368 GCF_001635315.1 Oleiphilus sp. HI0123 | reverse complement strand
CCAACCAATCACATCACCTACAGCATAGATATTCTCTACATCTGTTCGATAGTGGTCGTCAATTGAAAGCTGACCGCGTGAGTTTGCTTCAAGACCTATATTTTCTAGCCCAAGATTTTGGGTATTGCCGCTGCGACCATTACACCAAAGAAAAGCATCAGCTTTGATCTTTTTGCCCGACTCGAAAGTAACCTCTACACCGTAATCGGTACCGACAACTGTCTCGTAGGTTTCGTTGTGTCGGACAAGAACACCATTGTTTCGAAGGTGATAGCTAAGCGCATCAGAAATCTCATCATCAAGGAATGATAGTAATTTCTCGCCAGGATTAATCAGGTCGACTTTCACACCTAAACCTGAAAAAATTG
>NZ_LWGE01000668.1:0-418 GCF_001635315.1 Oleiphilus sp. HI0123 | reverse complement strand
TAAAATTGCAAAGAAGTCGGAGAGTTATGCACCGTAATGCAGTCTAAAAATTACGAGATGAGCAGAGTAAAAAGATACATCGGCCTTTTTCTGCTCGTGGTAGCAAGTTAGAAAGGTGCCCGTCATGCCTATTAGTTGAGCATCATTGCATCTGTGCAGAGCGACCCGTTGTTGAGGCTGCTTGTGCATTTTGTTTTATTCTCTATCAGGGGGAAGTATTTAAGCCCAGTAATACCGGACGCATCATCGCAGATCTTATCCCTGACAATTATGCTTTCCAGTGGCAACGTACCGAGCAGGAGGCTGCTTTGCGCGATCTATTGGAGAATCCAGATTACTTTCCTATCGTGGTCTTTCCTCATGAGTATGCAGAAGCTGATCAGTGTATTCGAAACCCGGTTGAAATAGAGAGTCAAGT
>NZ_LWGE01000667.1:0-460 GCF_001635315.1 Oleiphilus sp. HI0123 | reverse complement strand
GAGAGGGGCAAGGAAGGTATTGATCAGTATGTCTGATATCTTTTTGGAGCGTATCAAAGCCGAGTCGCCAAGCTTGTAGTTGTTTGCGCTTTCGGGTTTCAGCGGCCGATGCCGTATTACACTGTCTTGTCGCTAAACGCAAATCCTCATTGCTTAGGCTCAGTAGGGTAGTTCGGCCTACAAGTGATAGCGCCTGGTAGTTTTCAGAGCTATTGAAGCGGTGATAGCAGCATGGTGAGAAGGTCATTCTGTTAGAGTGACTTTCTACACCTTGCTTTAGCATATGTACATGCAGGCCACCGCAGGCATGCAAGGCAATTAGGTGATGGTTAGCTTCAAGCAGCTGAGACAGGTCATCATTCAATACATCACACTCTAGCGCCACAGTTTGATTGCTCAATTTTCTGGTGCGGGAAAGGATATTTGCCTGATTGACTAGCTGCGTATCATTCTCTAAACC
>NZ_LWGE01000666.1:0-298 GCF_001635315.1 Oleiphilus sp. HI0123 | reverse complement strand
CTTTGCCGCTTATAAGGGGAACTTCTAATGTCGCGCCCCTTAAATGACTCTAAAGGATTTACCTTAATCGAGATGATTGTCACGATTGTCGTGATAGGTATTCTAGGTGTAGGAATTGCCGGATTTATCGGTCGAACTACGGAGGGCATGATCGATGCCTCTGAGCGCGGTAAAATATCTGCCATTGCTTGGGTGGTATCAGAGAAGCTAAGTAGAGAACTACGATTAGCTTTACCGAATAGTATTCAAACGCTTAGTGGCGGCTCATGTATTGAGTTTATTCCCACTGTCGCTGCAA
>NZ_LWGE01000665.1:0-826 GCF_001635315.1 Oleiphilus sp. HI0123 | reverse complement strand
TATTTCTGCCCGTTATGTGAACGAGCAGGGAAACGAGGAACTGGAAGGAACTCTAATCAATATTAATGAACGAAAAGCCTTTGAACAGCAGCTAAAACATTTGGCTGAGCACGACTCTTTAACAGGCTTTTATAACCGTAGAACCTTTGAGAGTTCAGCAAAAGAGTTATTGCTTAAAGTTCAAGCAGGTGAAGATTCGGCCTGCTTACTATATATGGATCTAGACCAGTTTAAGATTGTGAATGACCTCTGTGGCCACACTGCAGGCGACATCTTGCTAAAAAATATTAGCCAGAAGCTGCTTCAAGAAGTAAAAGCGCTCGGGCCTCAGCAGGTCATCGCTCGACTGGGGGGCGATGAATTCGGCATTCTCGTTAGCCAAACAAGTCTTCCCAAAGCAAGGCTTATTGCCGAAAGTCTCAGAGAAGCCGTCGAGAAATTTTTATTTATCTGGGAAGGTAAGCGTTACAGCATTGGCGTCAGTATCGGCTTGGTTGAAATATACCCTTATCACCAGAATGTAGAACAACTACTAGCCATGGCGGATGCTGCTTGCTATATGGCCAAAGACCAAGGGCGTAATCGTGTTCATGTATTCATTGAGTCTGATAAAGACCTACAGTTCCGACAGCTCGAAATGCAATGGGTCACAACAATTAAAGAAGCACTAACGAATGATCAGTTCTTTTTAGTCTTTCAACACATTGCGCCCAACCAAGGTCAAGAGCAAAACTTTCATTACGAAATCCTGCTTCGCCTGATCAATAGCAACGGCAACCTTTGTTCTCCAGGCCAGTTCTTGCCCGCGGCAGAACGCTATAACCTC
>NZ_LWGE01000664.1:0-460 GCF_001635315.1 Oleiphilus sp. HI0123 | reverse complement strand
ATTAATCACTACAAAGCTTGGTGAGGCCAAAGCGCTGGTCGTAAAAAAGGTTCGCGCAGATGACAGCAAACGCCAGACCTACCTATGGGTTTCAGAGAAATACCCTATGCTTCTTCTCAAAATGACACAGATAGAGAAAGATGGAGAAGAGTATGAAATACATCTAGAGACAGCTAACGTTAACGGCACAGAAGTCACCTTTAAATAGCCAAGAGCAAAGCGCATGAACTACGAGACAGCAAAACAGTACTTACTATCAAAACCTGAAGCCAGAGAAGACTACCCTTTTGGCCCAGATGTTATGGTTCCGAAAATTAAGGCTAAGATGTTTGCTACGCTTGGCGTTAATGACAACATTGCCCAAATGAACCTAAAGTGCGACCCGAATCAAGCAAACGAACTACGCGACCTTTTTGAAGCAGTAAAGCCCGGTTACCATATGAACAAGCTTCACTGGAAT
>NZ_LWGE01000663.1:0-515 GCF_001635315.1 Oleiphilus sp. HI0123 | reverse complement strand
CAGCTAATGATCTCTGCGGGGTTTGTACTTTTCTCGTCTATGATCATTCTGTATCAAACCAGTGAGATCATTCACGGCGGCGAAACAAACTACGTTCTAGCTACCGTGACACTATTTGTGTCGATCTATAACTTGTTCCTAAGCTTGCTTCAGCTACTCATGGCATTTAGCGGGGACGATTAAGAAATAAGCAACCCTTTAAAGCCATGCCTTGGTCTGTACTAAGCATGGCTTTTTTAGTTTTTAGCCCTTTAAAATATGAACATATCTGTATTAGTCCTTAACGCTCCCTACGATTCACAGTCGTCTTACAGCGCTTATCGATACACTAAAGCTGCCCTTCAGAATGGGCACAAGCTTTCTCGCGTCTTCTTCTATCAAAACGGTATTCATAGCGGTACTAAACTCGCGACACCACCACAAGACGAGTTTGATCTTTATAAAGCCTGGCAAGACCTTGGTACCAAGCACAACCTTGACCTGGTTATCTGTATTGCCGCCGCAGCACGCCGAGG
>NZ_LWGE01000662.1:0-447 GCF_001635315.1 Oleiphilus sp. HI0123 | reverse complement strand
CGACATTTTCCGCATCGTGCCCAAAATAGATTTTCACTCCTAATGAAGCGAGTCGTTTTGTCACTGCTGACTCATTTAAATCTGAACCCGAGATTTGGTAACCCTGGTTACGTAGCACTTCTGCAATTCCGCACATGCCCGCGCCACCAATACCTACGAAATGGATCAGACTGATACGGCGCATCTCTGGAATTTCACTCAATACCATGCTTCCTGCATGCTTTAGTACACTCGCATTTGGTTTATCAGGCATAGCAGACTCTCCTACATTCACTGGCTACATTCTCTGTTGCGTCTGCTTTGGCTAATTTTCTTGCTGCCTCGGACAAAATCGATATTCTCTCGGGTTTACTAAATAAAGGAGCCAAGACCTCACTCAAGGTCGACTCGCTCAAATCCTGTTGGTCTAATAACCATGCCGCACCGCCCTTGGTCATATACTGGGCA
>NZ_LWGE01000661.1:0-610 GCF_001635315.1 Oleiphilus sp. HI0123 | reverse complement strand
TATATCTTCAGGGTTCTGATCCAAAGCCTGGCGATAATAGCTCTCCGCCTGATCGAAATCGCCTTTCTCCCGCATAATTTGACCGAGATAGTTGAGTGCCGGGCCAGTAAACTTTGCCAAGTTATCCAAAATCTCAGCCCGCTTGTCTGTAGGCAGATCTATCGACGCCTTGTTATCAGCCTTTTGTTTGTTCTCCTGCCCAAGCGAGTCCTTCAGAGCGAGCACTTTCGATAAGTATGACTCAGCCTCTTCTACATTTCCCAACCACCAGCTACTAATGCCAAGGTTCAAGAGAGGCCCAGGGTACCAGGGGTTTTGCTGATGTATTTCTGCCAGAGTATGAAAGCTATCTTCAAGCTCATCGTTACCTTTGAATACCCCGGCAGCCATCGCTTGGTCCGATGAACTCTCTAGTGACTTCATCGTTTCAACAGCGTCTTGATATTGTGAAACTAATGCTTGTCGCGAATCTTCAGCGGCGATTGATTCCTTATCTATTTTTCCTTTTGTTGCACAGGCACTCAAGATAAGGCACAGACAAACCATCAAAAAACATGACATTGATTGCCTCAAACAGATGAATAGACCCTTAATACAAGTCATAGATGAT
>NZ_LWGE01000660.1:0-8713 GCF_001635315.1 Oleiphilus sp. HI0123 | reverse complement strand
GGATGAGCTATCTATATAGATGTGAATATCCATTACCCGCGAATACCTTCTGTTGTGAATACTAAACCCTATTATGTACGATAGAATTAAATTACTCTAAATAAAAAGTGCACTAATATCTCGACCAAGCTCACGTCAAACATTGCGACTCAAAAAACTCAAACCCAGAAATAATAATGCACGCTTTTAGTGCTGATCATTGTTTTTAGCGCTACGTTAGTGCACACATACAAGCAATATACGATAAATTCAAGAATTTCCTCTCCTGCTATTGAAATCCAATTTCAATTTAATTAATTTTGCACTGCCTTATAACAGTGCAATTTTGAAAATTAATTTTTGCACCAAAAGAACTCCGGCGCCATACGAAAAACAATATAAAAACGATAAATATCGCTTAGGCAAGAACTAATTACGCCATTTATTAAGCGACTCAGACATACAGGGCTACATATGAAATTAATTACGGCAATCATTAAACCTTTCAAACTAGATGACGTCAGATCAGCACTCACCGAATTAGGGCATCACGGCATGACTATCGAAGAAGTTAAAGGCTTTGGTCGTCAAAAAGGCCACACAGAGCTCTACCGTGGTGCCGAATACGTGATCGATTTCATTCCAAAACTAAAACTACAAATTGCCGTTGCAGAAGACGCTGTAGACCAAGCCATTGAAGCCATTATTTCAGCAGCAAACACTGGAAAAATCGGCGACGGTAAGATCTTTGTCAGCCCTATGGAACAAACCATTCGCATCCGCACAGGCGAGACCGGCAACGACGCCCTCTAAACAGAATCGAATTAAAAACAAACTCTTTACTCTTTTTAAAAATCAGGAGCTCTCTCATGAACAAACTCTTCCTGCTAGCTGCATCACTGCTAGCACCGTCTTTGGCTTTTGCTGAAGATGCGCTTAACGGCGCAAATACCGCCTGGATCCTTACCTCTACAGCCTTGGTATTGTTTATGACCCTACCAGGCCTAGCATTGTTTTATGGCGGCTTGGTTCGAAGCAAAAACGTTCTATCGGTGCTAATGCAGTGCTTTGCGATTGCAGGTATTTCTTCATTATTATGGTTCATCGTAGGCTACAGCCTGGCGTTTACGGAAGGCAACAACTTTATCGGTGACTTCAGCAAAGTTATGCTATCTGGCGTAACTCGTGAGTCTTTAGCGGGCGACATTCCAGAATCCTTATTCATGCTATTTCAAATGACCTTCGCAGTCATTACACCCGCACTAATTGTGGGTGGTTTCGCAGAGCGTATGCGTTTTTCTGCAATGGTTCTTTTCAGCGCAATCTGGTTATTAGCTGTCTACGTACCTATTACTCACTGGGTCTGGGGCGGCGGCTGGTTAGCTGATATGGGTCTATACGACTTCGCGGGCGGTACGGTAGTTCACATTACTGCAGGTGTTGCAGCGCTGGTTGCAGCGATTGTGATCGGCCCTCGAAAAGGCTTCCCAACAACAGCGATGCCTCCTCATAACATGACAATGACTGTAACAGGCGCAGGTATGCTTTGGGTTGGCTGGTTCGGCTTTAACGGTGGTAGTGCTTTGGCCGCTGACGGTAATGCAGCGATGGCAATGCTTTCCACACATATTTCTGCTGCAGCGGGTACGCTTACCTGGTTAGCTATCGAGTGGAAAAAGTTCGGTAAGCCAAGCGCTCTGGGTGGCGTAACAGGTATGGTCGCAGGCCTGGGTACCATTACTCCTGCTTCTGGTTTTGTTGGCCCTGGTGGCGCATTATTAATCGGTATTATGGCGAGCATAACATGCTTTTACGCAGTTCAGTACGTAAAACGCGTGTTGAAAATTGATGATTCATTAGATGTATTCCCGGTTCACGGCGTTGGCGGCATTATCGGTACTTTGTTTGCTGGTATCTTCTCTGCAACAAGCCTTGGCGTTTTCAGTGGTTACGGTTTTGCAGACGGAATCGAGTCAATGGCTGGCCAGCTTAGCGTTCAAGCTGTTGGCGTAATTTCTACCATCGTTTATACAGCGGTTGTTACCTGGATCATTCTTAAACTCGTCGCAATCTTTACACCTTTACGCACGACAGATGAAGAAGAAGTCCAAGGCCTTGATGTCGTTGACCATGAAGAAACTGGCTACAATCTCTAAAGGCCCAAACGGCATTTGATCACACTTTAATCAAAGCCAAACACAAAACATGAATATTATTCATGTTTTGTGTTATCCTCCTTTTCTATGGCCTAGCATGAGCACTCTCCATGCCTGAGCAAATATAACAGGAGGCAAGCATGACCCATCTCAAGATCACCTTTCTAGTATTATTATTCCTAAGCATCAATATGACTGCTTGCAGCAGTGACTCGCCCGAGGGTTTTAAAAACATCTCATGGTCAGCCCAGTCGTTGCCTAAGGACTTACAGCGTATTTATCAGCAGAGCTGTAAAAATTGCCACGCAAATTCTGGCACTGGAGCGCCACTCACGGGGGACTCCAAGACCTGGAATAAGATTCTCGAAAACGGGATTGACGCCAGCGTTGAAAAAGCTATCAACGGCTCCGGTGGTATGCCGCCAGGTGGTCAGTGCTTTGAGTGCACTCCTGATCATTTCGTAAAGCTTATTCGTTATATGAGTAAGCCCCTTGAACAACAGTTATAAGGATGCGGCCATGAATAGACGTAGCTTACTAAAGTCACTTATCGCCACTACGCTTACCAGCTCTCTTCCACTGAGTAGCATGCTGGCAATCAATGCCCAGGCTTCTACAAGCACAAAAAGCTTCCCTTGGAAAAACTGGTCTGGCAATCAAAAATGCGTTCCGAGCGAACGCTTAGCGCCCGCCTCTATTGCTGAGCTGCAAACTCTGATTCGGCAAAAGCAACCCGGCATCCGGGCCTTGGGCAGCGGCCACTCCTTCTCTGCATTGGTTCCTACTAATGACATACTGCTTTCTACCCGGCGACTATCCGGTTTAAAAAGCATTGATAAAGAAAAGCAGCAAGCCACTTTCTATTCCGGAACTTTACTTAGTGAGTGCGGCCCTATACTCAACGAAAACCATCAAGCGCTAATTAATATGCCAGATATTGACCAGCAAACCCTTGCTGGCGCCATCAGCACCGCAACGCATGGCACAGGCATGTCATTAGGAAGCCTATCGAGCTATGTCATAGGCCTTGAAATGGTTAGCCCACAAGGTGATCTTGTTCAATGTTCTAATGAGCACAATCCCGAGCTATTTAGGGCAGCTCAGGTTGGCCTGGGAAGCCTCGGTATCATCACCTCAATCACGATGCAAAACCAGGCGCCATTTAACCTTATACGCGAAGCACAATGGATGAGTTTTGAAGACGTCACTGAGCAAGCCCATAAACTTGCCAAGGACAACCGGAACTTTGAATTCTTCTATTTCCCCTTCACCGGCATGGCGCTCACTGACACCTTAAATATCACCAATGAGCCCCCCTCATCGTCAGAGGAAATTGATGGTAACAGCGGCATTATGGACCTTAAAGCCGCCAGAGACTACTTGGGCTGGTCGAGTCAACTGCGCGAGTTGATTATCGGCACCTATATGAAGACCCTTGAAACACATACAAATATTGACCATTCCTACGCTATTTACGCCAATGATAGAAACGTCCGCTTTAATGAAATGGAATATCATCTTCCCGTAGAAGAAGGAATCAAAGCCTTAGGTGAAGTAAGAGACACCATTGAAAAACACTTTAGTGAAGCATTCTTTCCTATTGAGTGTCGCTTCATTAAAGGTGAAGAAGCCTGGTTAAGCCCCTTTTATCAACGTGACTCCATATCCATCGCAGTGCATCGTTATTTTGAAGAAGATTACCAACCGATGTTTAAAGCAATTGAGCCAATTTTTCGAAAGTATGGAGGACGACCTCACTGGGGCAAGCTTAATACATTTAGCCGCGAAGAGTTCAAGAAAAGCTACCCAAAATGGAATGATTTTATTGAGCTAAGACGCAGCTTTGACCCAGAAAGCAAATTCCTGAATACCTACCTGAAAGACACCATCGCTTAAGGTCTAGCTAGCGCCGGGAAAGAGCCTATTCAGGCTCTTTCCAAGCCATCAGCATCTCACGGGTTTTAGGGTAAACATCCATAAATTCTTGATGCATAGGTAATATGTTTTCGATAGGCTGCCCGTCTTTGCAAGCTATCTCAATTTTCTTTGCTGCCTCAGCGAGCGCCAAGGCACTCAAATTGGCAGCAACGCCCTTTAGAGCATGCGCGCTATTTCCTGCCGCTTCCAGATCGCCTTTATCGATATCTGATTGCAGAGTATCAACATACTGCGGCATATCACTCAAAAACGAAGCTATCATAACTTTCAGGATTTTGGACTTCCCCATTACCCTGCGTAATACATCACTTTCATCCCAAATCTGCAACTCAACCCCCTTCGTTTCATCTGGTACTGCCTCTTCAACTATTGCAGAAGCCTCTTCACTTAAATCACAACTTTCGCTCACTTTTACAATTTCACCTACTTGGGCTGCCTTCTGATCAACACCCGCCACAAGGTGAAAATAGAGCTTTCTTTCCAAAACCTCAGTATCGATAGGCTTGGATAAATAATCATTCATTCCTGCTTCAAGGCAGCGTTCCTTATCGCCCTTCATTGCATTCGCTGTCATCGCCATAATAGTGATATCTTTATAACGAATTCCAGCCGCACCACCTCTTATTTCTCGTGTTGCTTCATAGCCATCCATACCTGGCATCTGACAATCCATAAGAATCAGGCTATACGGCAAATTGTCTGGCGAATTTTGCAAAGCAACCAACCCACTATCGGCCAAATCAGCACTGAGCTTCAATATATCCAGCAATGCTAAAGCAACCATTTGATTGACATGGTTGTCTTCGACCAAAAGAATACGGGTATTATCCGGCCACTGGTAGCCACCTGGTAGGCTATCCTGATTCTGATGAATACCGCCATGCTTCAAGCCACGATCATGATCACCCGCCTCTTGCCCACCCTTACACACACTCTCTTCTGAGAAAATAATATTAAGAGAGTCGAACAAATCTAAGGTCGTGGTTGGTTTTGGAAAATAGGCACGACAACCCAAGTCTGAAAAAAACTGTGAGTCGCCCCGGTTCTGCAAGGATGTCATCATCACTAGGTTTGTCTCAGACAAACCCTCTTCCTCTCTAAGCCTTTTCGCCAGTTCAACACCATCTATACGCGGCATATCCATATCAATAAATATAGCTTTATACCGAATAGTTTCACTATCCTGAGCAGCCTTGGTCAACATATCCATGGCGTCGCTAGCTGAATCAGCCTGCGCTACATTTGCTCCCCATACTGTTAGCTGACGCGTCAAAAACTCCCGATGACTGGTATTATCATCAACAATCAGGATATCAGCCCCCTTGATATCGACATCGGGGCTAACCGTTTGAGATTGTTCACTTGTTTCAAGCAAAAGGTTAAATCTGAAACAACTCCCCTTACCCGCCTCGCTTTTAACAGAGATGCCGCCTCCCATCATTTCGCATAACTGCTTAACAATCGCCAGCCCTAGACCACTGCCACCATACCTTCTGGTCGTTGAGGCATCGACTTGAGTGAATGAGTCGAACAACTCCGCTATTTTATCTTTTGGAATACCTATACCGGTATCGGATACTGAACAATTTAGGCGAAGGAGGTCTCGACCATCTGCAGAGAGCTCAGGAGTTAGCGACACTTTCACATAGATCTCGCCTTCGTGAGTGAATTTAATCGCATTACCCACCAGGTTTGATAGAATTTGCCTAATTCTTCCGGGGTCCCCTTTTACCAGGCTATGTTCAACATCAACAACGTCAATAATCAATTCAACATCGTCTTCACAAGGGCGATGACCGATGGCTTCAGAAAATTCGCCAATCATTGAGCGCAAGTTAAACTCTAGAACTTCAATATCCAACTTGCCGGCTTCGATCTTGGAAAAGTCCAGAATATCATTGATCACAGCGAGCAAAGAATGAGCACTCGATCGAGCTAAGGTCACTTGATGATGCTGCTCTTTATTAAGCTCACTATTAATTAGCAGCCCCAACATACCTAAGACACCATTCATTGGTGTACGTATTTCATGGCTCATGCTGGCTAAAAACTCGCTTTTGGCTCTAACAGCAGACTCGGCCTCATCCCGGGCAACGATAAGCTCTTTAGTCTTCTGCTCTAATGCTGCCAATGCATACTTAGATTCTTGATCACTCGCCTCTAAAGCCTTTTCATGCATTTGCCTCATTACCAGCATATGATTGAACGCTTCAGCCAAGCGTCCTATTTCATCATTGCTATCAATCTCGACTCGCTGATCCATCTCTCCTGCCGCAACAGCCATTGTTGCTTCTACAAGCTTTGTAATGGGCCTAGAAACTCGTCGTGCCTGCCACAAAGCCAAGACAATACTAAGCAGCCCGGTCAGTATGACAAATACCGTTACTATCTGTTTTAGCCAATACGCCGAAGCCAAAGCTTCTTTCTTATCTACCTCGCTGATCAAACTCCACTCAATATTAAATATGCGTACCGAGTGATGAATACCAATTACCTCTTCACCATTCGGCCCCACATATTCGAAAGCCTCTTCATAGTCATGCTCCAAGTCATGAGTTTGGAATTCTGAAGTTTTTTTACACCTATAAGCTTTTGATACAACGCCTTCTTCAGCACCTACTGCATGCTCCTTTCGCCACTTTTCGAATTGTTCAGTTGCGATAGTTCGCTCCAGAATCTCTGACTGATCATCGATACTGGTTCTAAGCAAGCCGTCGGCACCGACTAGATAATGTGAAGCATTAATTTTCGCCAAATCTCGTGACAGCAGGTTTATCAATTGCTCTAATCTAATTTGAATAGCAAAAGAACCGATAACTGCGCCGTCACCCGAAAAGATCGGTGCCGCAATAAAACCATCTGGGCGCCCCTTAGATGGCGCATAGCGTTCGATATCTGAAAAAAGCGTTTTCTTCTGTTTGAGTGTTTACTGCACAAGCCACGAAAACTTTGTCTGGGCATAGCGCCCGTCGAAAAGATTGGTACCAAAGTCATCTTCATGCTCAATGGTATACAGAATATTGCCTTGATTATCGATTAAGAATATATCGTAAACATAGGGATAAGCAGCGCCTATCGCAACAATACTGTCTTCCTGGCCTTTTACCCGTGCCTGCCAGTCTGAGCTGTGCACGTAAGTGAATAAATCAGTATTGCTGTGCTCGTAACCCTCTCGAAGTGAAATCAGTAGGTCTTTGTGGGTCGGCACTCCTGCCTGTAAGGTGACATCGGTAAAACGATAGTTGAACCAGCTTCGAATGAAGCGCTCATTAAGGTCAGCGGCCTGAACCAACTCATCAACAGCTGCTTGTCGCAAGCTTGAATAAGCTTGATAATAGCTCATAGAGGCGATCAAGATCATTGGCACGATTGCCAGAACTAAAAACCAGAAAGTCAGCTTGAAGCTAAGAGATTTTCCGAAGCTCTTGGCTACCGGCTCAGACACCTCATTACCAATCAGAATATTAGCCTCACCTTCAGGCACGACGAACCTCACATGTTGAACAGTGAGTTTTGTTATTTTTATTCTTTGCGTACATCAAGACTCTCTAGCAGGTGAAACTTTTAGAAGGCCTTGATTATTTATAGTTCAGGTCACGCAGTATTGCGAGCCACCCAAGCTCTATAATAGGTGCTTGTGACTAACTCTCTACACCACCAAAGGGGCAATCCATCACGGCGGCAACACCTTTTATCAAGTAACTCTGCTTTGCCGTGACAACTGCATCGGATTTGGCAGCCGCGAGCAAACCTTTCAATAACCGTGGTTTTAACAATGGGTAGGCCAAGCCCAAGTCATGCACTGCTCGAGTAAACCTTGCTGATTGGCAGTCACTTATTGGTAGCAAGGTAATCCCGGCAACGCTTGCAGCCTCACAACCTTCTTTGAAGGCTTGCTGATAAGTTGCTTGCTCACGTTCCAAGCCATAATAGACAATACGGGACAGCACAACTTGGTAAAGAGAAGCAATTTTCTTAATGTCTTTATATTTTGGTTTTTCTGGACGCGACAAGCCAAAATATCGATCACAATGCTGCTTAAGGAGCTGGAAAATCAGCCACTCAAAAACATCAATTTTTCCATCAGCATGAATTAGTTCCAGAAACAAAGAACGATAATGACGATATTGCACTAAAGACATCAGCTTTAATGCGGGTATGCTTAGTTCAACAATCTCCAAGCGCTGCTCGGAGTTTAGCTCAGCTAAAGGCTTGATCATGTCAGCAACTGAATCTGCAAGATCACCACCAATCTTTTGAGGTGAACCTTTTTGGCTTGAACTAACGATCTTAAGCTGTTTTTTGACGACAGCTTCCTGCTCATCAAGCAAGACAGCACACATTAAGGCAGGCGCTTCACTGGGTTCGTGAGCTTTACCAACAAGCAAATCATAAGCTGACTTGAAAACACCATCCTGACTAAATGCCGGCTCAAACTCTATCGGTTTATGCTCTACAGGTTTTGCAGATTCAGCTTTTTGCTCGCCTATTGTTGGTTCTACTACTTGCTCACTCCCAGCAAAAGACGATACAGTTTCACCACTACCGGATAAAACACTTGCTTCCCGCTCTAGTGAAGAAGGCTTCATAAAACGGCCGCTCCACCGTGGCATAACTCTGCGAATCNNNGCGTCGCTAGC
>NZ_LWGE01000659.1:0-6207 GCF_001635315.1 Oleiphilus sp. HI0123 | reverse complement strand
GACTCTATGATTCGAGGCGCCTTTGAAGTTGTTTCCATCGCAACAACCACTGGCTTTGCTACAGCAGACTTCACAGCCTGGCCATTCGTACTGCCCTTCCTCTTATTCGTTGTTGCCTTTGTTGGCGGCTGTGCAGGCTCAACCGGCGGTGGCATGAAGGCGATTCGAATCTTACTCATCTACAAGCAAGGCTTGAGAGAAATCCAACGTCTAATTCATCCCAACGCCATTATTCCAGTAAAACTTGGCAAAAAGCCGGTTCCCGACCGTGTGATTGAAGCTGTTTGGGGCTTCTTTTCGGTTTACTTGTTCGTCTTCGTTATTTTGCTCTTAATGTTACTGGCAACGGGCTTGGACCAAGTCACTGCCTGGTCAGCTGTCGGTGCCAGTATTAACAATTTAGGCCCAGGCTTAGGTGATGTCGCACAACACTACGGCGACATTCCCGATACCGCTAAGTGGGTTCTATGCTTTGCCATGCTAATGGGCCGCCTAGAGATCTTCACTTTATTGATATTGTTTACCCCTGCTTTCTGGCGAAATTAAGGCCCTTATTAAAAACCGAGAAAATACCAATAAAGCAGACGAGTGCACTGACATAGCGGCCAATAAACCTTATGATTGATCAATAATAAAAATATAAGTGGCTGTCAGACATGCTTAAGCTCTCGTGCTTAAATACACTCTTTCTCATTTTTTTCCTATTTTTAGCCGGTGTATCTTCTGCATTGCAGGCCGAAAGTAATACGGCTCAAGCAAGCACGAATAAACTCCTTGTTATCGACCTGCGAGACAAAGATTGGTCTAGCAAACAATCTTTTAGCCTTGACGGCTATTGGAATACTTACTGGAACCGCTTCATTCCACCTCAGGACATCTACAAGACAGAAGAAAGCCCCATTAAATTTCCCGTTCCCGGTGTTTGGAATAAAAACCCCTATCGCTTTGTCGAGAATCAACGCGTTGACACAATGAAGGGTGAGCACATTCAAGAACAGCAGGTAATCTATCCTCCTCTGGGTCTTGCAACGTATCATGCAAAAGTTCTGGTGCCACAGAATTTGGAGCCTATCTATCTCTATATTCCTGACATGCCAAGCGCCTACAAGCTTTACATCAACGGCAATCTTAGCGCCCAAAACGGTAAGCCCGGTTATTATCAGAGCACTGAAACGCCTGAGTTTAGACCCAGAGTAATCAAACTCACCAATCATGCTAGCGAACTAGATATCGTGATTCATCTGTCTAATCACCATTATCGCGAGGGCGGCATATGGTTTAGTCTACGCATGACGGGCGAGGCCGGCCGTTTCAATATGGAGTATCGTCCGATCATATCGGCAGTCTTCTTTGGCTCAATTCTAATTGCAATCGGCCTGTATAATTTTTCATTATTCGCCTTCCGCTCAAAAGAGGTTAGCGCTCTATACTTTGGTCTATTGTGCTTGGCTGTGGGCTTCAGGCGCTTAATGATTGATGAGCGGGTTCTGCACTTATTTGACTGGTTCAGCTGGGCAAGCCTCCAACGCCTTGAGCATTTAAGTTTTTACCTGACGCTTCCTTTCTTTATGGGCTTCTTTAGCGCCTTATACCGGAAATATATCCCGGCCTTTACCATGAGAGTCTCATGGGTGCTAATCACCCCCTTTGTCTTTATCTGCCTGGCATTCGAGAACCGAATATACACCGAGTTGAATGTGGCATTTCAGGTACTGGTATTAATTAGCGTCACCTTTGCAATGGCTATGTACTTAAAAGTTGTTCAAGCAGGTGGAAAACGGGTTAAAGCTTTTGGCGCCAGTTTACTTATTTTGGCGCTTACCGTTATTCATGATGTACTCAAAGCCAATGGTATTTTCGGCACACCTTTTAATGTCGCACATTTTGGCGTACTGGCTTTTGTTATCTCCCAGTCCATCGCCCTTCAACGGAACTATCTGAAGAACCTAGACTTAGTAGAGGCGATGTCGAAGCAACTAAAAAGTCGAAATAAAGAACTTATCGAAATGGATGCCTTCAAAGATGAGTTTTTGGCCACTACCTCTCACGAACTACGAACGCCTTTACAAGGTATCTCGGGGCTAGCAAAAGTATTAATCGAAAGTGATCAGCAGAGCTTAAGTCCAGACCAAAAAAACAAGATTGAGCTTATCTCTAACACCTCGCAGCGCTTGAATATCCTGGTGAACGACATTCTTGATTTTTCGAGTATCAAACATGGAAAGCTAAAACTGAATATCGCTCCCATAGATCTTCAGTCTATATCAGAGTTAGTACTTACCACCATGAAACCTCTTCTGGATAAGAAGCCTATTGAGTTAAAAGCAGAGATTTCACCTAAGGTTAGAAACTTAAATGCAGATGAGTTTCGCGTGCAGCAAATATTGATCAATATACTAGGCAATGCCGTCAAATATACCGAACAAGGCAAAATCACACTAAGCGCTTACCAGGTAGGAGAAGAAGTATTAATTAAGATCTCTGATACAGGTGTCGGTATCCCTGAAGAGAAACTACACAGCCTGTTTCGTCCCTTCGAGCAAGTCCATGTTGAAGGTCACCCTTCAGCAAGCGGAACCGGGCTCGGCCTAGCCATCAGTAAACAGCTTGTTGAATTGCACGGCGGTTCCCTAACGATTAAAAGCCAGGCCAATCAAGGCACAGATGTCACCCTATCCTTACCCGCTGGTTTGGTCAGCAATCAGGAAGCCAATAAGCAATTAGCTGAAACCGCTCTACCAGCCACTCAAGCACCTATTATCACTAAGGAAACTCAGGTTTCTACCAGCGAAACCTCTGCAAAACTACCCGATTTATCGTTTGAAGGCGGTAGCGAAGAAATGACTCCGCTGATATTTATCGTCGACGATGAACCCGTAAACCTGGAGCTGGTTTCCAGCCTGATGTCACAACAAGGTTATCGATATGAAGTCTTCCCGGATGGAATTAGCGCTCTAGCCAGGCTCAACCAACAAGTACCTGACCTGATATTACTCGACTTTATGATGCCAAAAATGAGCGGCATTGAAGTCTGCACCCTGGTTCGGAAGCAGTTCGACAGCTATGAACTCCCCATCATCATGCTGACAGCACGGCATCAAATATCCGATATTGTCAGCGCCCTGAGCCAAGGTGCCAATGATTACCTCATCAAGCCCTATCATAATAAAGAACTAATCGCCCGCGTAGAAAGTCAGCTAAGCGTAAGAAGGTGCTGGATCGCGAACCAGGAAAACCAGAAGCTTCGCAACGAGATCGCTAAACGAGAAGCCCTGGAAGAAGAGTTATCCGAACTTAATTCGAAGTTGCTTAACGTTCTGGATATTAGTGAAGAACTTATTATCGTCATCAACGAGCAACTCAATATTGCTTACACGAATGATAGAGCGCTACAAGAATTTAGCCACAAACTTGGTGAATCATCCGAGTCCAGCCTACTAGGGCGCCCCATTAGCGACTTCGTTTTGCCAGAGCTACTCTCTCAACTGGAGAAAGCGTTAGTCGAAAAGCCCGATTCGGCCTACTCAATAGACTTGATGAGTGAACCCGGCGAGCAGGCTGTATGGCACGCTTCCATCAAATACGTTAACGAGTCCGGTCAACCTTATTTAGCCTTGGTTATCGACCAAAGAGAACTGTCGCCAGAACAGGTTGAAGGTAAGCCTTTACAGACTGATAATGCCCTGGCAGCACTAACTCATGAGCTGAGCGAAAGTCGGCGTAAAATCAATGAAATTGAAGGGGCACTAAGGCATGTTCTCATTGATCCTGATCATGCGGGAGAGCAAATCAGTGAACAAATAGGCGATACAGACTCAGTTCAATATATAGACTCTCCTCCAGCTCTTGAACACGATGATAAAACCGAATTTGATGGCAAAGAGCTTATTGTCGAACTGTTGAGGAACTCACTAAATATTTGGGAGCGCTCAACAAATAAGACAAAGGTTGACCTGGCAGAGCAAAGTCGCTGCTGGCGTGTATACGTGGACGGCACCACGGTTAAAACTCGAACCTTTGACAAGTACCTGAGCGCTCGTACTATCCCTGATAGGCCCAGGTGGCGAGCCGTAGTGCGCACGGCAAACTTCGTTTTGGCTAACTGCGACTTGAATGAACAAGATACACAGGAACTATCTGAACTAACCAGGCGTGTTGAAGACAACTATTCATAGGCTAGATCACTTGCAATCAATTCCCTCATCAGCTCACCCCCAAATAGAACCAAGGAAGTAAAATGGCAAAATATGATAAGCGGCACTCAAAAGGAAGCGAGCGGACGCTGGAAGAAGCTAATAAGCTGGCAAAAGCGAACCAACGCCCAGGCCAAACGAAAGAACAAACAAAAATCATTGCCCAGGGTATTCAAAAAGGGATTGAGCAGTATAAAAAACAGCACAAAGCCAAAAGCCGAGAGCTCGACAAGCAATTAAAAGCTGCAGAAAAAGCCAAACAGATGGCAAGCAGTAGTGAAGAAAAACAGCTTGAAGAGCATGTTCAGCCACCTAAAGCACAGACGTGGTTACCCTGGTCTTTACTCGTTTTATCATGGGTTTTGTTTGCAATATTCCAAGTAATATAAGAACTCATCTCGATGAAATTTGATTAGTTTTGAACCAAGTCTCACTGAAAACTCTGAATTTAACCTAAGTTACCTAAATTACCCTTCTTTGCCACAGCTTCGTAATCCTCTTTTTTATATGGTTTAAATCACTTACTTGTCATTGCTTTGGAGGAGTCCCCCAAAAAAGTCAGACAAGAAAGAACCTGAAAAAGAATAGTTCTTTAAGAACATATAAAACACTTACATACATGAAAAAAACAAAATTAAGAAAATTAACGGAGTCGATTGATGAAAAGCCTGAAATTGAAGTTGGTGACACTGACGTCACTACTTGTTGCTGCATTCGCGGTTAATGCGAACGGCTACAGTAATGTATACGTATTTGGCGATAGCCTTTCTGATAATGGTAACCTTAATGCCATTGCACCAGACCAAACCTATGGTGAACGTTTCACCAATGGCCCTGTAGCGGTAGAATTCGTTGCAGCAGCACTAGGTCATACCCTAACACCATCGCTACACTTAGCGGGTGGTTATACTGGTAACAACTTTGCTATTGCTGGTGCAAAAGCAGTTGACGAAGATGGTGATGAATCTACACCGGACATCAACCTACCTACCCAGGTTAATGCTTTCCTACAAATCAATGCAGGTGTTGCTCCTTCAGACGCGCTATACATCGTATTAATCGGTGGCAATGACATTCGTGCAGCACGTGAAATTCGCTCAGGAGCAGTTTTCGCTTCTACAGCTCAAGAGCGTCAGGCTATTCGTCAGGCAGCTAATGCTTCATTGAAAGCAGCTGTTGAATCTGAAATTGCTCAAATCGAAAAATTGATCGCTTCTGGTGCTCAGCACATTCTAGTATCTAATGCTCCAGATATCGGCGCGATCCCCGAAACTGATTTGGTTGTTGCTGGCTTACTTGCAAACACTCAAACGACTCGCCAAGAGCGCAAAGCGAACCGCCTTGTACGAGTTACTACTAAGCTTTCAGCTAAGTTCAATCGCAAGCTGGATCGTAAATTGGCTCGTCTTGAGCATCAAACAGGTGTCGATTTTATCGAGTACGACCTATTCAGCTTCTTGACTGATCAAGTCGACAACGCTGAAGACTATGGCTACACCAATACTGACGACGCATGTGCTTACATGCTATCTCAAGGTGGTGCACTTCACCCTGAGTGTGATGGTTACGTAACAGCTACTGGCTTCTTGTTCTATGATGAAATTCACCCAACTACGCAAGCTCACCAAGCTGCAGGTATTGAAATCGTTCAAACTCTATTGGCTCAATAAAACAAATTTGAGCCTCCCTACCAGACACACCCAAAACGATAACTAATAAAGCAGTACTAACTCTAAGAGGGCCTCGGCCCTCTTTTTTTATTCCAGTCGATAACACCTGTACAACTTAGAACTTCAATTGCTTTTAGTTAAAGCAAATGGAATCATGCCTGTTTTCAAAACACGGTTGCGCCCATGCCTTCGACAATTCTATACACCTTCAGACGCTGCCCTTATGCCATGAGAGCACGGTTGGCCCTGACTCTTAGCCAGGAAAAGATTCAGATAAGGGAAATTGTCTTACGAAATAAGCCAGCGACAATGCTGCATTATTCTCCGAAAGGTACCGTTCCGGT
>NZ_LWGE01000658.1:0-348 GCF_001635315.1 Oleiphilus sp. HI0123 | reverse complement strand
AACCACCATCAAATTTCGCGCATGATAGTCACGATGGACAACGACTTGTGGTTGAGCCAAAGCACTTTCTTCCAAAGCATGAAAGCTTGCCTTTAAAAGCTGCCTCTCGTCTTCACTCAAATCAAGACCAAGCTTTTTCTCAAGCAACCAGTCTGGGAACAGGGCCATTTCCCGTTGCAGCAGTGCACTATCATAGAGTGGTAGAGCATAATCATTTGCTGGCTTAAGACTTTGGATCTTTAGCAGCGCCTTCATGGCTTGCGCATAGTGTTTATTACCACTTTCTATCACCGGGCTATCGGGATTCAGGTAAGGCAACAATAGCTCATCTCCCAAATCGCTTAATAA
>NZ_LWGE01000657.1:0-891 GCF_001635315.1 Oleiphilus sp. HI0123 | reverse complement strand
TAGCCTCAACATTACAACAGGCGGCTTTGTCGATATTAATACCGATGGCACCTACGTCTTGAGCTATGACCTTGTCGACGCTGCTGGAAATGCCGCAATAACCGTGCAAAGAACCATTAATGTTGTCACCCCTGCTGCAATATTTGTCGAGGCCGAAACGGGCACAATCGGTGGTGGGCCAGATGTAGAAAGTTATGGCTCAGGCTTTACCGGCTCAGGTTATATCAATATAAGCTTGGCACAGGATGGAGATTACATTGAGTTCTCGGATATTCAGGCGTTCGCCATCCCTTACAACCTAACAATCCGATACGCTTCATCAAATGATAGCTCTTCTTTCGATATCCTTGTGAACGGTAGCGCCGCTGGTAGCATCGCTCTTTCTGCGACTGGTGATAACGCTCTCTATTTGGATTCAGCTGCTTTGCCTGTCACGCTAGTATCGGGCGCTAACACCTTGCGATTCAATATACTTGTCGATCCAACCGATAAACGAATCGACTCGTTTACTCTAACGCCGCAATAGAATGGAAATTAAAGCTTAAGGTGAAACTATGTTGAATCGATTTATTTACGCTGCTTGTCTACCAATATTATTAAGTGCCTGTGATGGCGGTAGCAAGCAATCGAGCACTGAACCAGCGGATATCAGAACAGGCAGTTTTATTGATAGCCCGGTATCAGGCCTATATTATGAAACAGAAACACAGTCAGGCATGACGAATGAGCGTGGTGAGTTTTCTTATAGCGATGGCGAACAGGTTAAATTCTCTATTGGTGGAATCTATCTAGGTACATCAGAAGCACAGGAACTTATCACGCCTTTTGATCTATCCGGTTCCGCCCCGCTAAACAGTGAAAAAAGTATCATTACAAGTCTGCAAAGCACCG
>NZ_LWGE01000656.1:0-837 GCF_001635315.1 Oleiphilus sp. HI0123 | reverse complement strand
ATTAGCGACAACTCAAAAGGCGATCTTCGGATCGCCTTTTTTTGTGCCTGATTCACCACTCTCAATACATTTATTACTGATACCAATGATTGACCGCTAATTGGTACCTAAGTTTGTCCGCCTGAGATGTAAAGAAGATTTCTCGTGATTCTAAATTCCACAAAGTCGCCGTTCAACAGTCATATAAAGGAGCGGATTTTCCGGCCAAAATTTGTATTTAGTGGAAGCACAAAGCGATACTGTTACTCCCTGCGCAACAAACCCCCTTTATAAAATAACTCCTACAATGTTTTGAACTGACACCACGAAGCAGACCTTCAGAGATAACAAACCAGCATCAAATTTCAATCCTCTCTGATAATGCTAAGGCATCATCAAGCTCCACCCCTAAATATCGTACCGTACTTCCAAGACTCCTGTGCCCTAACAGCAGTTGAATGGACCTTAAGTCTTTATCTGGGCTACTTTGGTTCTTCTTAAGGAGTGCGTTCCGTAAAATCTTGTATCCAACCCAATAGCAGCAACCCACCTCTTTACTAAATTGTAGTATTGTCTAGTTGATATATGACTTCTATGAGAAAACCGGCTTGGGAAGAGGTAAGTAGCATGCTCTAAACGCAGCTTTTCAATCAATACCAAAATAGCTTCCCTCGTCTTCGATGTTATTTCGAATTTGACAGGTATTTTGGTCTTTTTCTGTATGATTTGAGTTCTAGACTTGCAGCTTTTTCCATTGTACACATCATATACGCGGAGCTTAACTAAATCACACCCTCGTAGTTTACTATCTATTGCGAGGTTAAAAAGCGCGAGATCTCTCACATTATTCTCCACCTC
>NZ_LWGE01000655.1:0-691 GCF_001635315.1 Oleiphilus sp. HI0123 | reverse complement strand
CAGGTACAGAGGCACAGCATAAGGATATACGCACTGTGCTTCTGTTTGTTCTGCTGTGTTTCCAGCAGTATTCGAGATGGTTGTGACATCTTGTACTTCTTTTTCGCCTTTAGCAGTTAGCTAAAGCTTAAAGGGTTTAAGCTTCGACTAACATTCGGCCACGCATTTCCATATGCAGTGCATGGCAGAACCAGTGACAGTAGAACCATTGTACGCCAACCTTGTCGGCGGTAAAGGTCACTGACTGGGTTTGCTGAGGGCCAATTTCCATACTGACGCCATGGTTGACCATACAGAAACCATGAGTTACGTCTTCTACCATATCAAGGTTAGTGATCACCATGGTGACTTCATCGCCTTGCTTAACGGTAAATTTGTTCAGGCCAAAGTTTGGTGCAACCGAGGTCATATAAACCGTCACTTTGTTACCCTTGCGAATAATCTTGTTGTCCATTTCAAGATTTACACCATCTTTCTTTGCTTGAGCAACGGTTTCAGCGAAGAAGGGGTCATCACGCTTCCAGATTTTGCTTGGCTTCACTTTGCTTCGATGAACGATCATACAATCGTGAGGCTCAGCAAAGGTCGGGCCGTCGTGAATCAGCTTCATTTCATCGCCGGAGATATCGATTAACTGATCATTTTCGGCACGAAGTGGGCCCGTCGGTAAGAATCGGTCTTTAGAGAACTT
>NZ_LWGE01000654.1:0-536 GCF_001635315.1 Oleiphilus sp. HI0123 | reverse complement strand
TTACTGGTGAAGAGTCTTTACAACAGGTTGCACTGCGAGCAAAGCGCCTCGGTCTCAAAGCTGATGCGCTGAATATGTTCTCTGAAACCCGGATCGAATCAATAGAAGAAGTGGTTCAAGTCCATAAGCCAAAAGTGCTGGTTGTTGACAGTATTCAGGTAATGCACACAGAAGCGATAGAGTCGGCTCCAGGTAGCGTTTCGCAAGTAAGAGAATGTGCTGCCAGGTTGACCCGTCTTGCCAAACAGACTGGCATGGTGCTATTTCTGGTTGGTCATGTGACCAAAGAGGGAGCGATTGCCGGGCCTAAGGTTTTGGAGCATATGATTGACTGCTCGATAATGCTCGAAGGCTCCAGTGACACTCGTTATCGCACTTTGCGAGGAATCAAAAATCGTTTTGGTGCAGTGAATGAGTTAGGTGTCTTTGCTATGCTCGAAAAAGGCTTGGTTGAAGTGAAGAACCCGAGTGCAATATTCCTAAGCCGTGGCGAAGAGATAATGCCAGGTAGTGTCGTGACGATACTCTGGGAAGGT
>NZ_LWGE01000653.1:0-629 GCF_001635315.1 Oleiphilus sp. HI0123 | reverse complement strand
CTTTTGTTGCTAAGACTCAAATGAAGCAGCAAGTTTGGATTAACGCATACGAAGATTGGAACGTTGATACAGGTTTGGAAACAGGCCTACAAGGTCGTTCACAGATTGGTAAAGGCATGTGGCCGATTCCTGATGAAATGGGCATGATGATGGAGCAGAAAGTGGGCCATCCTAAAGCGGGTGCTAACACGGCTTGGGTTCCTTCTCCTACTGCCGCAGCACTTCACGCAATTCACTATCATCAGATTGATGTATTTGCGGTTCAAAACGAACTTAAGACTCGCGAGCATGCAAACGTAGATGACATCTTAAGCGTTCCACTAATGTCTGCAGATGAAGTTAAGGCGCTAACGCCTGAATTCATTCAGAACGAAATCGACAACAACTGTCAGGGTATCCTGGGTTATGTTGTACGTTGGGTTGATCAGGGTGTTGGTTGTTCTAAAGTTCCAGATATCAACAACGTTGGTTTGATGGAAGATCGTGCAACATTGCGTATTTCTTCTCAGCACGTGGCGAACTGGTTGGAGCACGGTGTTTGTACCAAAGAACAGGTTGAAGAAAGCTTGAAGCGTATGGCAGCGATTGTTGACGGCCAGAATGCGGGTGATTCTGAATACATCGCCATG
>NZ_LWGE01000652.1:0-596 GCF_001635315.1 Oleiphilus sp. HI0123 | reverse complement strand
TGCCATTTTCACGATACCTACGGCCAAGCGCTTGCCAATCAATACGCAGCCCTAGAGTTAGGCTACAGAACTTTCGATACCTCAGTAGCTGGCTTAGGTGGTTGCCCCTATGCAACCGGAGCCTCTGGAAATGTCAGCACAGAAGACACCGTTTATATGCTCCAGGGGGCTGGCATGGAAACAGGTATTGAGCTAGACAAGCTCATTGAAGCAGGAAACAGAATTTGCAATGCAATTGGCCGAACTAATCAATCAAAAGTAGCGCTCGCATTAAAATAACCAGACTCGGAACAGCACGACATGAATCAGCAAAATAACGAATGCCTTTGGCAACCTAGCATAGACCGCATATCGCAGACAGAACTGACTCGATTCATGTCTTATCTAAATCAGCAAAGCGAACATTCATTTGAAAGCTACGATCAACTCTATCGTTGGTCTGTCTCTGATAAGCAGGCATTCTGGTCACAGCTGTGGGATTTCTTTGATGTCAAAGGTCATAAAGGCGAACTCACCTTGCTTAATGAAGACAAGATGCCGGGTGCGCAATGGTTTCCAAATGCGACCTTGAACTTTGCCGAGAATCTGTTGCGCCA
>NZ_LWGE01000651.1:0-404 GCF_001635315.1 Oleiphilus sp. HI0123 | reverse complement strand
AACGCTGTACGTGAAGAGACTGTTTTGGTGCTCAAGCGTGTTCTAACTGTGACGCTAATTTGTTTAGCGCTACTTGTATTACTGACTAAAAGAGACAGTCTGATACAAGTAGTTGACCACCCTATCTCATCGATCAAGGTAACAGGCGCGTTTTCTTATCTGAACGAAAGTGAAGTGACACAAGCGTTGAGTGGTTTAGTCGGCGCCGGATTTATAGCGACTGACTTAAAAGACGTTCAAACACGAGTAGAGGGCTTGGCCTGGGTTAACAGTGCGACTGTGAGTAGAGTCTGGCCGGGCGAAATCAAGCTGCTAATAAATGAACAAGTTGCGGTGAGTCAGTGGAATGACGGAGCGTTGCTCAATGCAGAAGGTGTTGTCTTTAAGCCTGCTGAACTAAGAAG
>NZ_LWGE01000650.1:0-378 GCF_001635315.1 Oleiphilus sp. HI0123 | reverse complement strand
ATCTATATCGGAATGCAAGTATCTGACTTGAACGCCATGCTCCATTAAGAAATCTGTGAGATCCTCAGCCATACGCTTTGTTAGCGTTGTAACCAACACTCTTTCGTCTAGCTCGGTTGCCGCATTAATCTCCGACAGCAAATCATCTACTTGAGTTGTAGCAGGCCTCACTTCTATTAGAGGATCAAGCAACCCCGTCGGCCTAACGACCTGCTCAACGGTTTTGTCAGCATGCTCTTCTTCGTAGGTTGATGGTGTCGCGGAAACAAAAATAGACTGGGGAGATATACGCTCCCATTCTTCAAAACGCATAGGCCTATTATCAAGTGCCGACGGAAGCCTAAAACCATACTCCACCAAGGTTTCTTTTCTAGACCT
>NZ_LWGE01000649.1:0-4728 GCF_001635315.1 Oleiphilus sp. HI0123 | reverse complement strand
CATTGTAATGAGCTTTAAGCTCGACCAGCGCAGCTAAAGACTGCTGAATTACGAACTCACCAATCGGAATGATCATGCCGTTTCTCTCGGCTACTGGGATAAATTCGGCAGGGGATACTTGGCCAAGATGCTCGCTGTGCCAGCGTAATAATGCTTCAAAGCCTATTACTTGTTTACTTTGTGCGTCGATCTTTGCTTGGTAGACCAAGTACATTTCGTTCTTGTCCAAGGCAGCGCGAAGTGCTTGCTCTAACTCTATTTGACGCGATACTTTCTCTTTTCGCTCTGTAGTGTAAAAAGCATAGGAACCGTTAGAGAATTCTTTTGCTACGTGAGTTGCTGAATCGGCATTCTTAAGTAATTCATCAGATGTGTCGCCGTCAAAAGGAAAAATTGAGATCCCGATGCTCGCCGAAAGAGTGTATAAACCCGCATCTATTTGAAAGGCTGCCCGAAACTGCTCCAATACGGAGCTGGTTGTTGAAGCTAGGTCGGACACATCATTAAAGTGACTGATGATAATCAGGAATTGATCACCACTGAGGCGGCCCAGTGTGTCACCCTCTGTTAGTGTTGTGCCAAGCCGCTCAGCAACTTGTTTCAGGACTTGATCCCCGGCACTGTGCCCGTAGGAGTCATTAATCTTCTTAAATTCATCGATGTCTATCGAAAGCATGGCTACTTTCGAGTTGTTCTGTTTGGCTTCGTTAATGCGTTCTCGTAAACGGTCTTCGATCAGGAAGCGGTTTGGAAGGTCGGTTAGCTGGTCATAATGCGCTGAACGAAGTATCTGTGAAGTTTGCTGTCTTACTTTACGCTTTAGCATCATGTTCCAAAGCGCACCGATAATGATGATGACAAAAAGAGCAGCACTTATCCGAAGAACGATCATTAGGCTCTGCTCGTTATCGACTTTTATGCTTGTCCATTTTTGGCGGATAGCCTCTTCTTCTTCCACCGTAATACTGTCCAGACCTTTTTCAATAATAGAAACCAATTCGGGCCAGTCATTACGTACGGCGAAGTGTAGGTTTTGTTTCTCTTTTGAAACGGGGGCGGCTACCTTTAGGTTGTTAAGGTTAAGCTTCCTTATCCAATAAGAAGTTGAGGCGACATTTCCTACAAATGCATCGACTTCGCCACCTGACAATGCAAGCAAGGCTTCATTCAGGGTTTTGTATGTATGGGGCTGGATATTCGACTGCTCAGTGACAAAGCCATAGTGCGATGAATTTGCCTGAACAGCGACTTTATGAGTGCTGAGTCAGATAAGCCAGAAATAAAGGGAAAATCTGACTGAGTGACAATGACACGATGGAAGCTCAGGTAAGGGCGGGTATAATTAAAAAAATTTCTTACGCTCTTCAGTCATACCCACAGCCGGCATAACATCCAATTGTTTATTTTTTGCTTTCTCGGTCACTTCTGCCCAGCTTAGGTCAGGAATGACTTCCAAATTTAAATTTAAGCGCCGATTTAACAAGCTAATATAGTCCGAGGCCAGACCCTTGTATTGGCCATCTTCAAAAAACTCAAAAGGAGCGAACTCCGGGTCTACACCCAATTTAATAGTTGGATGAGCATCTGCCCAAGCACGTTCATCAGGACTTAGACGAACTTGCCTGTTGGCTTGTAAATAATCGATCGGAAGCCATTTAGAGCGAAGCGCTTGAAGCTGATCTTCGGGAATGCTGCGCAGAGCCTTGGTTAGAATTGAAGATAAAAGCGGCCAGTCTTTTCTTACTGCAATCGACTCAGGCGAGCCATTACTGTCGTATATTGCTGCATATTTTAAGTTTGAGATCAGATACTTGGTGCGATAATAATGCCCAGCACCAATAAATGAGACGGCTGCATCGGCATCACCGACAGACACGGCATTGAGCGCATCAAGCATCGTATCAACCTTCAAGGGTTGAATCGTAGGGAACTCTTTAGTAATTCGTTTAGCGTATTGGTAGTCAGAAACCAGAGCAACTTTTTTATATTTCAGGTCAAATTTGCTATCAATCTCTGTGTTGTCGTCACGAGTGATAATAACTAATGACTTTCGAATATATGGGTCAGAGAACTTGAACCAGGTATTGCGTTCATCACGCTCTACCATTGTTGCCACAATATCTACTTTATGTTGCTTGGCATCTTCGTATAGCTCTTTCCATTGCGTTTTTGCATAGGGCGAAAACTCGACCCCCAGTTTTTTTGAAATAATACCGAACAACTCTGGCGAAAAACCATCGATAGATTTGTCATTGTCCAAAAAACTGTAGGGAGGGAAGTAACCATCATATGCTATTGATACAACGGGATGTAGTGCTAACCACTCTTGTTCTTCCAGGCTTAAGTTGATTGAGCTATCGGGCGTCGCGTGGCTATATAGCGGGGCTAAAATAAAACCTAATATAAGCAGCTGCAAACACTGAGTGAGTGAAGAAAAAGACGTAATCCTAGGGAAAAGAGTAGCTGCTATTACTGATTTTTTAGGGGGGTGACCATGCTGCTTGTTGCTCATAGACGTCCGGATTGTTCTGTAGAGAGTTAGGGCTTATGTATACCTAGTTTTAAACCAAATAATACAAGCACTTAACAGTGATTCCCAAACGCTAGTAAAATGTAGGCAAAGCGCTCCTTGTTTTGAGCGCCTTCCCCGGCCTATGAGCTAATTCAGAATAGATGATTTGTTTGCTTTAAATCGGTCATTCTTCCATTGGCGCTGGGTTCTTGCGGCTTTTTCGCCACTCATACTTGTTAGAATCTCGAAGTAATCTGACTGGTATTTATCTTTTAAAATATCTTCTTTAGTCTTACCTTTCACAGCATAGACTGTCTGAATATTTTGTTGGTCAAAAGCTCGCCATTCCTGCTCATCTTTTAACAAAGAATATTTATGGCCTTCCAGAGCTTTTCTAACCTTGGCTGTTTCAAAGCTGCCTGCGCGTTCTACGGCGTCTTTGTATTGATATAAAATTGAATATGCCGAAGCTGCGGAAGAAGAAGGGTAGGCGTCATAGCGTTTGCTAAAGGTTTCAACGAATTTTTTGCCTGTTTCATAATTGTATTGTTCTGGTATATTCCATGCCCAGGGTAAAGCACCAACAACGCCCTCCATTGCTTCAGGTCCAGCACTTTTGGCCATGCCTAAGGTCAGGTTAGGTACGACGATAGACATTTTTTTCTTAAGCCCCATGGCGGTGACCATTTTTAAGGCTTTTGCCATATCATCGCCAAATAAAACCAACACTAATACATCGGGTACTTCTTCTTTCGCTGCGTCTAAGGCCGCCTTGAAGTCCTGCTTTGTCGCACCAGGGAAGGGGACAAGTGCGCGCTGGTGTGCTTTTTTGTCTTTGGTTTTGCTGAACTTGCGAATTGAGTTTTCAGTCGACCAGCCTCAGGTATAGTCTGCAGTGATGTAGAATAACTCTTTACCTTTGAAGTTTTTCTTTAGGTATTTTGAAAGCACTTTAGCGCCCATCCAGGCGTTATAACTTTCCCTGAACATGTGGGTATGACCGTCTTTCCCCGTCGTGGCATTTGAGTAGGTTAGCGTGCCAAAGTATAAAGTGTCACGCGCTTTTGCAGCGTAGCCACCTGAAATAGAGACAGCGCTAGAGGAACCGCCAAAAATCATTTTTGCGCCCTGGTCATCGATCATGTGGACGACGTTTGTGGTAGATATTGCGGCTTTTGACTGAGTGTCTTTTTTAAGAAGCTTTATGGGTTTTCCTAGTATCCCGCCATTATTATTAATTTCTTCAACTGCCATATCGGCAGCACATTCTTGGGCGAGTCCTTGTACTTGGTAAGGGCCTGAAGCGGGATAGTTAAGGCCTATAATGACTTCATTTGCACTTAAACTACTGGCATGTGAGATTAATGTTAACAAGGATAGGCAGAAAAGCTTACGTAAAAGCATATAAAACTCATAAAATAGTGGATTAACAGGAATTTAGTTTAGTCCATACAACGTAAAGTCGCAGGGAATTTTGATGAGAAATTGTTTTATATCTATTGCTATACAAAAACTGATCCGCCAATAGTTTAGAGATGAGGCTCTCGCTTACAAATTACTTCTTTTTGATCAGTCTTTTGTTGTTGCAGGTGCTTCAATAGTTTTTTGGCAGAAGTCTTCACTTGTTTATTTTCATTCTTAGTCTGTAGCTCAATATACCTACCTAACATTTCACACTGTACGCATAAGTCCTGGAAACGCCCAAAGAGCGCTTGGTGGGCTTTGTAAGATTGTTTGGCTGAGCTTGTTTTGGAGCCAGTAAGCTCAGAGAGGTAGCGGCTTTTCTTAATTAGCTTACGGATATGGTGAAGGTCGTCATCTTGATTGCTTGAGGTTAAATTATCCATAAGTCGACTGATATTGTCTGATAGCTCAATTTGTTTGTCAGTAAGCTTGTCATCATTAGTTTTTCCACACAGCTGTTCAAATTCACTAGATCTAAGAAACTGCTTCCATTGTTTGTTGTCTCGAAGAAAACGTTCACTATTGGCGAATTCACAGAATGCTAACAGCTTCTCGTGACGTATTTTTTCGAGGTCTTGGTATAGTTGAGAAAGTCCCTCACCGTATGTGCCTTGCTCTTCACCAGAAATGACTGAAAGGTAGTTTAGAAATACGTCTAAATCTCTCAGCTCGCCAGTGAGCATTGCGTGCTGTTTTAAGTTCCGTAGGTGCTGATCAAGCGTTTTGTCTTTTGTTAAGGTGTAAATCATGCT
>NZ_LWGE01000648.1:0-589 GCF_001635315.1 Oleiphilus sp. HI0123 | reverse complement strand
TCAAAATCCCCTGGTGTGGCGTCAGTAATCGTCCCGAATCTATTGACGACGACGAATATGGCGCTGATAGTTATGTTTATGAAAACGATAGCTTTGACGGCAATGGCATTGATGAGNACTATAAAAAAAATAACTACAACCAGATCCTCTCTCTGGTTCAATTGATCCTGACAGGCAATGAAGAAAGCGAGCAAAACACTATTACCGCGCTGGATAAGGACATTGTCAGCGCAGTTCATGCCATACAGCTCTCAGCAGAAGAGCGTCTAATGTTACGTATGCACTATATTGACGGCTATAGTCACAGTGCCATTGCGAGAAGACTAGATGTCGCAAAGCACATTCCTGTCCGTCAGAATAAAAAAACCCTCGAAAGATTATTAGCGATACTTAATAGTCTCGGGTTAGATTTTGAACCTATTGGCTGAGAGTATTCACGGTGAATGAGATAGAAGAAAAGAAAAGTCGTCTAGATCACGCGCTCGCTCAACTGATCGTTCATGCGCCAGATGGCGCGAAACAGGCCCTAGGCCCTGAAGCTTCGTTAGAAGAGTTGGCTGCGCTAGCTGAAGGTAAGCTAAGCAAGACT
>NZ_LWGE01000647.1:0-348 GCF_001635315.1 Oleiphilus sp. HI0123 | reverse complement strand
GAAAACATTATTCGCGAGTAGCGATATTCTTTCTTCATCAGCTTCTAACAGTTCACGTTGTAGAAGGAGCCTAAGATTTTCGTCGTTTGCCATGAGTTCCGTGAACTGAAAGATAAATCGCCTCAATTGTTCCTCTTCACTACCAACGGGCTGCAAAGCGGCTTCTAACTTTGGAGCTATGTCTTTAAACGAAGCTTCGATACTGCTGAGATACAGCGCTTTCTTGTCAGGAAAGTGGTGGTAGATCGTTGCGATACTCACGCCAACGGCGGTGGCTACCTGGCGTATTGAAACACCACTAAACCCCTGCTTTGCGAAAAGCGGAATGGATACATTGAAGATAGCGTT
>NZ_LWGE01000646.1:0-457 GCF_001635315.1 Oleiphilus sp. HI0123 | reverse complement strand
GAATTTAACCGTTTAAAGCAACAAGCAGGCGTAGACGCCGATGCCGTGATGGAGGGGACGCAGCGCTCAATGCGTGTTGCGCTTTCGCGAGAGGGTGAACGACTTGACTCCAATCTGCCATTTTTGGCAACAGTTGGCTCTACAAGCCCTTATGTTGGTCTGTTCGGCACAGTTTGGGGGATTATGAACTCTTTTCTCGGGCTTGCTCAGCAGCAGCAAGCGACCTTGGCGACGGTAGCGCCAGGTATTGCTGAAGCACTAATTGCTACTGCAATGGGGCTATTCGCAGCAATTCCTGCTGTTGTTGCTTATAACAGGTTTTCGGCAAGGGCTGATGCGCTTTATACAAGCTATGAAACTTTCGCTGATGAGTTCTCGAGTATTCTTCATCGAAATATTCATTCAAGTGCAGGAAGTGCAAAAGACGGTGTTGCTGATAATACTTCTAATAGAGGCT
>NZ_LWGE01000645.1:0-556 GCF_001635315.1 Oleiphilus sp. HI0123 | reverse complement strand
TCAGCCATATGCGTACAAACACTATTTAAGAAGTGTCTATCGTGCGAGATGATGATCATCGTACAGTTACGCTCGTTGAGAACACCTTCTAGCCAACGAATGGTATTAATATCCAGGTTGTTGGTCGGCTCATCGAGCAGCATGATATCGGGTTCAGAGAAAAGTGCTTGCGCGAGTAAGACACGAAGTTTCCAACCCGGTGCAACTTCGCTCATTGGGCCATAATGCTGCTCAACCGGAATACCAACGCCAATCAGTAATTCACCCGCTCTAGATTCTGCACTGTAGCCGTCCATTTCAGCGAATTCAGATTCAAGCTCGCCTGCGCGAATACCGTCTTCTTCACTCATTTCAGGCTTGGCGTAGATCGCATCACGCTCCGCTTTGATTGACCAAAGCTCTTCATGCCCCATGATAACGGTATCGACAACACTAAACTCTTCATAGGCGAACTGGTCCTGCTTTAGCTTACCAATTCGTTCATTAGGGTCTTTAGAGACATTCCCCGAGGTAGGCTCTAAGTCACCGCCCAATATTTTCATAAAGGTTGACTTAC
>NZ_LWGE01000644.1:0-630 GCF_001635315.1 Oleiphilus sp. HI0123 | reverse complement strand
CTACAGGAGAATACGTAAAGCAACCTACACGATCTAACTGGGCCTCTTCTAAAAAGTCCAATAGCTCCTGAAAATCTTGCTCTGTTTCACCCGGAAAACCAACAATGAAGGTGTTTCTTATCGTAAGTTCAGGACATATCTCGCGCCAGGAACGAATGCGATCGATGACCTTCTCGCTGTGCGCAGGACGTTTCATTGCTTTTAGTATTTTTGCACTAGCGTGCTGGAAGGGAATATCCAAATACGGCAGAATCTTTCCTTCTGCCATTAAGGGGATCAGTTTATCAACATGAGGATAAGGATAAACGTAATGCATTCTTACCCATACACCCAATTCTCCTAGCGCAACAGCGAGGTCTTGCATACGTGTTTCGTGAGCCCGGCCTTCCATAAAATCGAGCTTATATTTAACATCGACACCGTAGGCGCTTGTATCTTGAGAGATAACAAGAAGCTCTTTTACACCACTTTCTACCAAGCGTTTGGCCTCTTCAATAACTTCAGAAATTGGGCGACTTACCAAATCTCCGCGCATATGAGGGATAATACAAAAGCTACAGCGATGGTTACATCCTTCCGAGATTTTAAGGTAAGCATAATGCTTAGGTGTTAATTTGATGCCTTGAGCAG
>NZ_LWGE01000643.1:0-450 GCF_001635315.1 Oleiphilus sp. HI0123 | reverse complement strand
ACTTACTGACACACCGCATTCCTAATGCACAAGACTTACTGCAAGTACTCAAACAAGTACAAAGCAAAGACTTCTATTTCACATTAGGCGCTTTAATCGCAAGATTCCACAAAGCGGGTGTTTATCATGCTGACCTGAACATTCAAAACATTTTGCAAGATGAAGAGGGCTTATTTTGGCTCATCGACTTTGATCGCGCCAAAATGTTAAAGCCAAAGCATGCCTGGAAAAGCAGTAATCTGAAGCGCTTAAAACGCAGCTTTGAAAAGGAAGTAACAAGGCATGGGATAAAGTGGACTCACAATGACTGGAATTATTTGATTGAAGGCTATTCTCAATAGCAGCGTTAAACCAATCTATGGGTTAAGCTTACTATAAGCCTTACGCCCGTCTATCGTCATCCCTTTAAAGCGTTTGTACTCCCATTGGTATTGTTCGGGATGACTTTCG
>NZ_LWGE01000642.1:0-438 GCF_001635315.1 Oleiphilus sp. HI0123 | reverse complement strand
TTGAAGACGCTTGGTCTGCAGGATGTACGCTATGCTGCGAGTGGCTCTGCACCACTAAGTCAAGATACGATTGCCTGGTACCAAAAGCTTGGTCTTGAACTCCTCGAAGGCTACGGCATGTCTGAAAACTTTGGTTATTCTCATATGTCCCAGCCAGGCAGAAGTTGCCTTGGTTACGTAGGTGAACCTTTACCTGGTGTTGATTGTCGAATCAGTGAGCAAGGTGAAATTCAAATCAAGAGCCCTACCCTGATGATGGGTTACTACAAGGATGAGGCGAAAACCAAGGCTGAGTTCACTGAAGATGGCTATTTGAAAACCGGGGATCGTGGTGAAATTGATGAACTTAAACGCCTTAAGATTACCGGACGAACCAAAGAAATATTTAAAACCAGTAAAGGTAAATACGTTGCGCCAGCGCCAATAGAGAATAAGATT
>NZ_LWGE01000641.1:0-758 GCF_001635315.1 Oleiphilus sp. HI0123 | reverse complement strand
TAATCATTATAGGATCATGTCTCCATATCAAAAATAACAACTGGAGAAAGCATGAAAACGATGAATCTAAGAAAACTGTATCACAAAGGCGGCTCTATGATTAAGCTGGTGGGGACACTAGCGATTGCCGGTTCCTTGGTTGCTTGTACGGGAAACCCTTATGAAGAAAACGCTCAGCGTATGGACGTGGTAACGCTAGGTGATTCGATATTCGATTTGAATGGTGTAATTGAGGAGGACCTTCAAGCGAATGCCGGTACCACTTTCCGAAACTATACGCAAAGTGGCGCTGAGTTATCGGGTGGTTCATTAGCAACACCTGTAGACAAACAGTACCAAGATGCGAAAGCAACGGATGCGAATATTTCTACGATTGTCATGGATGGCGGCGGTAATGATATCTTGATACCGGCAACTCTATTCGACCCTTATGGTTGCCGTACTAAGTGGTATCGCTGGAACATTTCTAGCAGCTGCCGTGGCTTAGTTGAAGATCAGTATGTTAACGCGGTTAACTTGCTAAACCAAATGGATGCAGATGGCGTCGATAATGTTGTATGGCTCGGCTATTACGAGCTACCTAGAGGTAATGCGAATCTAACTCAAGCATTGAATTATGGAGATGACTTGCTGGGTTATGCTTGTGACGTGTCGAGTAATGCGAATTGTCATTTTGTAGATCCGCGTGGAACGGTACCTGCTTCTCAGGTGGAAAGTGATGATATTCATCCGACCGTGGAAGGATCTCATAACCTTTC
>NZ_LWGE01000640.1:0-422 GCF_001635315.1 Oleiphilus sp. HI0123 | reverse complement strand
TAGTTGCGCTTGATTACCCTGACTCGGCAAGTGCAATAAAAATGGCTGAGTCTCTAGACCCCTCATACTGCCGGGTAAAGGTCGGGAAGGAACTATATACACGTTGTGGACCTCAGATATTGGAGTCCCTGCATGGTCTTGGTTTTGAGGTGTTTCTCGATCTAAAATTTCACGATATTCCAAATACGACAGCTAATGCAGTTGCTGTGGCTGCAGACCTTGGTGTCTGGATGGTAAATGTTCATGCATCTGGTGGACGGCAGATGATGGAAGCCTGCGTTTCCAAGTTAACTAGCTATCAGAAAAAGCCCTTGTTGATTGCTGTTACGGTGTTGACTAGCATGCAAGACGCAGACCTTCATGAGCTTGGTTTGGAGGTGTCAGCGCAACAGCAGGTAAATCGATTGGCCGAGCTCAGTAGA
>NZ_LWGE01000639.1:0-13516 GCF_001635315.1 Oleiphilus sp. HI0123 | reverse complement strand
CACCCGCTTTTTCACTTAAGGCCAATGCATCATTTTGGCTGTTCTGAAGACGCCAGATATTTGAAACGGTTTTTAGTATCGGTAAAAGCGTTGTATGGGAAACTAGAATAATATTTTCGCGATAAGCTTCTTCATAAAGCTCAGGACTATGCTTAAGCCCTTCTATATATGCGGCCTCCAATGGCAAGAACATCAAGACAAAACTTGGGCAGTTAATTCCTTTAAGACGACTGTAGTTTTTCTCTGATAGCTCTTTAACATGCACTCTCAATGCTTGAATATAATTATTCATCGCTAATTCGCGTTGAGCTTCTGTTTCAGCCGAAATAGCAGATTCATACGCCACCAATGAGGCCTTACTATCGATAATCAAATGCTGATTGTCTGGCAGGTCTATTAAAAAATCTAAAAAATACGCTCGCCCTTTGTCATCTTTAAGGTGAACCTGCGTCCGATAATGCTGATCTTTTACTAATCCGGCGACCTGTAAACTTCTTTCTAGTTGCACCTCGCCCCAATTACCCAAGGTTTTCTTATCGCCTTTGAGTGCAGTCGTCAGGTTCTGGGCATCCTGAGACATCTGCGCATTAAGGTTTCGCAGAATCTCCAACTCCTTCTTTAGACTACCAGCCGATTCATGATTTTCCTTCTGGATACCGTCTACCCGATGACGGAACTCGGTAATTTGTTCTCTAAAAGGTTTTAGCACGCCTTCGATAGACAACTGGTTATCCTTGGTAATGCGTTTTCCCTTTTCGTCAAAGATGCGGTTCGCCAAATTCTCAAACTCTGACTGAAGTGATTTTTTCTGAGACTCAAATTGCTCTCTCTGTTGAATCATTGCGCGATCACGCTCTTCAATAACCGCCTCTAGACGGGCATTATTTCGATTCAAGTCAACCACCTGAAGCCTGGACGACTGAAGCTCGTCATGTAAGTTTAAACACTGTTCACCTTGAGCCTCTAAACGTTCCAGCAAAAGAGCCTTATCACTTTCTAGAGCTGAGTATCTGCTCTGTTCATCACTTAGCTTTCCAAGGTATAGCTTTCGAAAATAAGCCAGACCACCTATAACAATAAAGGATAAACAAGCGATAAATAACTCTAGGTTCGCCAGTAAGTGCTGTTCCATTTAGTTAGCCTTAGATAAGTGAAAACATTTGCCGCTACGTCGGCAAAAAGAAGTCTGTACGGTATCCCAAAAACCATACTATCAGAGTCTGAGAGACCAATAATCATTGCTATTCAATAGATTATAGAAGACACCATAAATTTTGGCCCATTTAATGCTTCCCTAGCTGGTAATCGCGCTAAAACCTTAGACAGCGCTTTGAATATACCTTTGACACTTTAGTATAGCTGCCATGAAAATTTTTCTACAACGATGCTGGATAGTGCCGCTAGTTCTATTACTCAGTGCCTGTAATGGAGGCTCGTCTGGCAAATCTTCGCCCCAAAATCATCAACCTGTAGCCAATGCAGGTGAAGACATGACGGTCACCGAAAAACAATTAGTGACCTTAGACGGTTCTGCCAGCCATGACCCAGACGAAGACGATATAAACTACAAGTGGATTCAGGTTGACGGTCCCTTCGTGGAACTCAGCTCAGACGAAGATGACTCACCGAGCTTTATTGCCCCTGACGGAAGTACAACCCTGCGCTACCAGTTACACATTAGCGACGGGATCAACTCATCTGTCCCTGATACCGTCACGGTAACTGTACTAGAACAAGCTGACAACAACACCCACTCTAATCCTGATAGCAGTTCTGACCCTGACACCGGCTCTGACCCTGACAGCGGCTCTGACCCTGACAGCGGCTCTGACCCTGACAGCGGTTCTGATCCTGACAGCGGCTCTGACCCTGACAACGGTTCTGATCCTGACAGCGACTCTGACCCTGACAACGGTTCTGACCCTGACAACGGTTCTGACCCTGACAACGGTTCTGACCCACAGACCTCAAATACACAGCCTATCGCCCATGCAGGTGATGACCAAAACGCTAACGGGAACAGCTTGGTCACGCTGGACAGTTCTCAAAGTCTTGATTCTGATGGCGACACGCTAAGTTATTTATGGACTCAAGTTAGCGGCCCAAGCATAACACTCAATGATACAAGCATCGCTTTTCCCAGCTTTGTTGCACCCAATATTGACGCTAACTACGTCTTTTCCTTGCATGTTAACGATGGTCTTGAAAGCTCCGAAACTGATGAGGTGAGTATTACAGTCACTGCAATCAATACTAATCAACCCCCTATGGCCGATGCGGGCCCTGACCAACAAGCAAACGGGAATGACATTGTCGTCGTTAGCGGCGCAAATAGCACCGACCCGGAAGGAAGCAGCCTGAGCTATACCTGGCAACAGGTTTCCGGCCCTGTGGTTACAGTTCTAGATTCAGAGCAAGCTCAAGCTTCATTCATAGCACCGGAAAATGGTGGCGAAATTGAGCTTAGCCTAACCGTCAATGACGGCGAGTTAAACTCTGTAAGCGATAGCATTATTATTTCTGTTCAAGCTATCAGCACTGCATTGGTCGCTCACGCAGGCGCTGACCAAACAGTCAGAAGCAATACATTGGTTTCACTAGATGCCAGTGAAAGTACTCATAGTGAGCACCTGAGTTTAAGTTACGCCTGGCGTCAGACAGGTGGCCCAAGCGTCATTCTAAGCTCGGTGTCAGAACTACAACCACAATTCCAGGCACCTGAAACTGATTCGACTAGCACCCTTATCCTGACTTTCTCATTGGTAGTCAGTGATGGCGAAGCAAATTCTGCGGCTGACGAAGTGGTAATCAGTGTCAGCAATGCCAATTCGGCACCTTTCGCCAATGCGGGCCTATCTCAAAGCACTGAAGGCGGAGATTCTGTAACACTGGATGGAAGCCAAAGCAACGACCCCGAAAATGACACGCTCACTTACGAGTGGTCACAAACTGCAGGGCCAGACGTTGAACTGAATGATAACACCTTGGTCTCACCCAGCTTCGTGGCGCCAACGGAGGGTGGAGAATTGCAGTTTTCACTTATTGTCAATGACGGTGAACTATCTTCGGAAATCTCATTCACGAATATTTCAGTGATGCCTGCAAACAATCCTCCTATCGCCAACGCCGGTGTCGACCGATATGTTGGCAGTCTCTCTATTGTGGCACTAAAGGGCAGCCGAAGCCTCGACCCTGAAGACGACCCCTTAAGTTATAGCTGGCTTCAAATAAGCGGCCCTGAAGTAAGCTTAAGTGATGAGACAGATGCTAACCCGGTATTTGAAGCTCACACTGATGGAAGATTGGTATTTTCATTAGTGGTTAACGATGGCCAACTCGATTCAGAACCGGACCTGGTTAATGTCGTGGTCGGCCCAATACCGGCGACTAATATTCGCGTAAATGGAACCGGTATTACCTGGGGAGCAAGCTACCCTAGCGGCAATAACCTAGACTGTTCCGGGGAAGCCATCGACCAACAGGATTGTTCCTTAGGTCGGGAGCTAACACATAACGATGATAGCGATGGTCGTGCAGGCTTCAGCTTTTTAAAGTTCGATGAGGATGGCGTTGAAACGGATAGTTCAGATGCTGAATGGAGCTGCGTTCAAGACTCTGTCACAGGCTTAATGTGGGAAGTAAAAAGTGAAGGCAACGAAACACCAGGAGACGAAGGTTTAAATGACGCCGATGATCGTTACAGTTGGTACAATACTGACGCAAGCTCAAACGGTGGTTCGGAAGGTTTTGCAGATAGCAGAGGAGAGCAATGTTTTGCCTATAACGAAGACGAACCGGCTAGCTACTGCAACACCGAAGCCTTTGTTAACCGTATGAATGAAGCCGGCTGGTGTGGCTATGCCGACTGGCGACTACCTAATCGCAAAGAGCTGCTCAGTATCGTTGATTACGGTAATGCTAAACCCATGCTCGATACTGATTACTTCCCTTCCAATGCAGCCTTAACCTGGACATCTAGCCCTTTTGCACTCGGTACAAGCAGTGCCTGGGGAGTAAATTTTTCTCATGGTAACTCTTATAGCCTCGATAAACGCAATGTAAACCAGGTACGACTAGTAAGAGGTGGTTATGAATAAATATATTTGCTTAGGGCTTCTAACACACTCTTTGCTTTCACTTCCTGTCCTGGCACAGGAATGTAGTAGCGATACCATTGCCGAAACGACGCCTGCAACACAATTTGTTATTCACGGAGACGGCACCATTACCGATACCAGCACGGCACTAATGTGGAAACAATGCTTGGAAGGTTTAAGTGGCACTCAGTGTAATACCGGCATTCTCAACGAGCAGAACTGGTCAGGAGCTCTTCAGATCCCTCGTAATATAAACGCGACAGGAGGTTTTGCAGGCTACGCCGATTGGCGCCTTCCCAACCAGGCAGAGTTAGCCTCTCTGCTAGAAGACCAATGCGTTGAGCCAAGTATTAATGCGACGGTTTTCCCCAATACTGCCAACAAGTTTCTCTGGAGTGCGTCACCTGACTACAACAATGATACGGCCACATGGTTCGTGGACTTCAAACATGGCGCAACAGGTACCATCACCAGAGAGCAGGCTTGGCCAATTCGTTTAGTTCGAAGCGTTCAATAGTTTAATCTAATGGAATGAGGAACGATCACGCGATCAAAGCTAAGGGCAGCTGCCAACAGCCTTGCTTAAACCGTGTATTTAGATATTGTCTCAAGCAAGACCGCATTATCAAAAGGTTTACCAACAAAGGAAGTAAAACCTTGATTCAAATACTGTTCGGTTTGTTCAGGAAGAACATTTGCTGTAAGAGCAATAATGGGTAAATCTTGCCTTCGTAATTGTTCCCGAATAATCTGACAGGCTTGCTCGCCATCCATAATAGGCATTTGAATATCCATTAAGATCAAGTCGATATCTTTCGCCTCAACACTGGCAACAGCTTCTTCACCATTATCCGCTATCTCAACCTGATAACCCGCTTTCTTAAGAATTTCTTCAGCGATCATTTGGTTAATTTTATTATCTTCAACCAAAAGCACGCATACATCAGCAGGCGCCTTAACTTTTCTCAACAATCTTTCTGTCTCTTTGCCGAGTACTGTTTTCACCTCAAGCTTTGCTTCCTTAACAACAGGAAGATCCAAGGTAAATTCAAAAGTAGAGCCACTGCCCACTTGGCTTTCGACCTTTAACTCTCCTCCCAGCAAATCCACCAATCTCTTGCTGATAGATAACCCCAGACCTGTCCCGCCATATTTCCGGGTCGTAGAGGCATCTTCCTGCTTGAAAGGCATAAACAAGTCTTTCGTATCGTGAATACCAATGCCGGTATCACTCACCGAAAACCGAACACCGCACCGACCTTCACTTTCATCCAATTTAGCATCACAGCTAAGCGCTAAAGTCACCTCACCCTCTTCGGTAAACTTGACTGCGTTGCCGCATAGATTCAATAAGACTTGCGATAAACGAAGCTCATCCGTTCTAACATAAACGGGTAAAGCCTCATCCAAGACTACCTTAAAGGCGATTCCTTGCTGATCAGCAGCAGGTAACATTAGAGACTCAATATTTCTAGCCAGCTCACTCAATTCAAGCTCTACTTCCTCCAACTCAATCATATTCGATTCGATCCTATTGAAGTCGAGAATTTCATTGAGAATCTTCAGTAGCATTTCTGAAGATCGCATGACTTTTTCCAAGTAGTCTCTCTGCTTGTCATCTAAATCAGTTTCGAGGCACAGTGAAGTCAGGCCAATAATTCCATTCATAGGCGTCCGTACTTCATGAGACATATTGGAAAGGAATGTAGTCTTCGCCATGTTTGCCTGTTCAGCTTCTTTAAGCGCACTTTCCAAATCTTCAGTTCTCTGTAAAACCTTACCCTCCAGGCCTTTATTAAGTTCAATCACCTCTTGTTCTCTTGCGACCACATCAGAAATATCTGTATTCGATCCAATAATTCTCAGGGTTCTTTTCTTGTCATCGCGAACAGCCATACTGCGTGACAAAATTGTGACCAACGAGCCATCTTTTTTCAGCATTCGGAAACGGCACTGACTGGTGTCAGCCTTTCCCTTGATAAGGTCAGAAAAGAGCGTATTTATTTGATGACGATCTTCAGGGTGAACGTGTTTCTGAAAGGCCTTCGTATCATTTTCAAGCTCATCATCCTGATAGCCAATAATCGCCTTCCAACGAGGCGATAGATACAGAGAATTAGCCAATATATCCCAATCCCAAATACCGTCATTCGAGCCCTGCACAATAAGTGAAAATAGCTCTTTGCTATCGCGTATTTTCTTCCGCTGCGTATCGACGGTATCGTAAAGAGAAAAAATTGCTTTCGATAAAACCTGGAGCTCTTCTGTATTAGTAACAATGCTTCTATCGACTGACTCACCAGCAGCCAAACGGGAGATCTTGTCGAGAAGCTGAGCAACAGGCTGGGAAAAATACTTTACCAAGAAAAATCCGGCGGCAATAATTAGAATAAATGCCGAAAACAAAATAACGAAAGTGTTCTCTAAGGTTTTTCTAACAGGCGCTAACATCAAGTGGTCTTCAAGCGCGACACCGATGCTATATCGACTACCAGGAATAGGCTGGTGAGCCTCCCCTCCTAGATCAAGCGCCCTCATTCCGGCATTCCCCGTGATCATCTCGTTACCAAGAGCGTTTAATTTAGGGTTATGTTCATTTAGGATAGAGTACTTACTGACGGCCTTTTCACCCTGCTCATTTAAGACAAAGTCGCCTTGATCATCACGTAATAGTTGAATGATCTTATTTTCGTCCCAGTGATACCAGTAAGTTCCGTCATTCGCAACCAGCATCACCTTGGCACTTCCCTGGACACCAGAAAAACTTTCTTTAACCAAGGTTTGAACCCGATCATGGATATATTCCCAGGGAATACTCAGCCCCAACATCCCCCTTACTATCTTACCTTTATCCTGAATAGGAGCCGCAATAACAATCTGCTTAACCCCCGTCGTAAAGGAGATCATCGAGTTAGAAATATAGGCTTCAGGCGAATCAGGATCTTCAGGGTGAATACTCACCTGCCAATAGTCGCGAGAGCGAATATTTTTAGGCTTCGAGTCTGGTTATTTATCATCAAAGGTTCGAATCCCTCCTTGTAGCAGATTCGCACCAGAAGTGTTATAGAAATGTCCGTTGGGTAAACCAATAATGAACTTCTCAAACTTAGGTTTCAGGAAGGTCAATTCACGCTTTAGATAAGGCATGAAGGTTTCGAACTAAAGGCCAGAAAGCTCTGCAGAACGAGCGTATTCCTGCACCAATGACTCACCATGGTCAAACTCAAACTGAAGACCATTAGCAACGAGCATTAAGCTCTTCTGCGCAATTTCTACGGTAGACTCAGTAACTTGTGCCTTGCTGTGAAGGTAGGTTTGAAAGGATATCACCAGCGAAGGCAATAAGCCGACAACTAATAGAGTAAGTAGAAGCTGATCTCGAAACTTGTACATGTGACACTTTCCTTACCTGCTCTAAAACAACTCAATTGAAGACGGGTAACTTCCTTTCAAACATTGTGCTCACGTCCTAATACTTATCACTGTGCTGTGAGCGCTTGCCTATCACTGCTAAGGCTGCAACTCGGTATGCTTCGGCTAGTGTCGGGAAGTTAAATATGCTCTCGACAAAGATATCGACATCAGCATTTGAAAGCATTGCCATCTGACCAATGTGAATAAGCTCGGTTGCACCTTCGCCAACGATCTGAACACCGAGAATCTTTTCGCCCTGAGGGTCACATATGATCTTCAGCATACCATCACGTATTCCATTAATCTGACCACGAGAGATCTCTTCAAAATTGGCTTTACCAATCACAATACCGTCACCATGCTCTTTCTTAGCTTGCTGCTCAGTCATCCCAACAGCCGAGAGTTCAGGAATTCCATAGATACCCGAGGGGATCATCTTACTCATTGGACCCACTTCAATTCCTAAAGCATTACAACTCGCTCGTCGTCCCTGCTCCATTGACGCCGAGGCCAATGATGGCGGGCCAATGACATCGCCTGCCGCATAAATATGCGGGACTTGGGTTTGCAACATATCATCAACCGATATATTGCCAAACTCATTTAACTCCAAACCAGCATTGGCAATCTGCAGGTCCTTCACATTTGCTACGCGGCCAGCGGCACAAAGAAGCTTCGCAGATCTAACAATAGTCCCGTCATCGCATCGCGTGATGACTTCAGATAAGCCATCCCACTCAACAGTTTCAACGTTCTTCTCACCTAACCATGTGCCACCCATTTCCTGAAATGAGTCGACAAACTTGGAGGTTAAGTCACCATCCATAAAGCCCAAAGGCAAAGGATACCGGTCAATCATTGTTACCTTAACGCCAAGCGCCTGGAAGATAGAGGCATATTCACTAGCGATAACACCACCACCGAGAACAGTGAGGCTCTTTGGCAAATACAACATTGTTAGGATTGAGTCAGAATCAAAAATATTTTCATGATCGACAGGGATATTATCTGGCTTACGAGGGATCGAGCCGGAAGCAATAACAAAGCTACTGGCTTCAATTTGTTCAGCTTCGCCGCGCACTTTTGTTACCTCGATAACATTCGGCGATACAAACTTGGCCCGGCCGTGAATACGTTCGATATTATTGCGTTCAATCTGATTTACCATAAAACCGTCGTGCGCTTTCAATACCCGATTCAAGCGGTCGATCAGTGTCGACATCTCGGTATCTTCAGCTAATTCAAACTGACATAAGGCCGCATTCTCTCGCATCTTTTTAACACGTAAGGCGTTCTCACGAAGCGTCTTGCTGGGGATCGTTCCTCTGTGTACACATGCACCACCCAACCATTGATCCCGCTCTATAAGAGCGACACTCTTACCACCTTTGGCTGCCTGTACCGCTGCTTTTTGCCCTGCAGGACCACTACCAATAATCACTACATCAACTTGTCTCATGAACGAATTGCCTCCAGACCACTCTTCACGATGTCGTGTCTTTCCTTCAAAAGCTCCAATTCATCTTCATATAAATTCAGATCTGCAAATACGGTATCTTGCAAAGCTGTATCTATCGCAGCTTCTTCACCCGATAACATTGCTTGAGCTAACTTAGCAGCACCATTAGTCACCATCGCTTGGTCACGATTGCTTTGGGCATTTTGATAGTCAGCATAGTAATGAACAGATTCCTGAACGATTGCGGGCATTTTCCATTTTCTGACCACGACTTCGCCATATTTCACATGATAAGCAGATTCGATTACCCCTACTTCATCTAATGAAATAGATACGTCATGCCATTCCGAGTAGTCAAAGATGGTCTGAAGGATAACCGGTTTGCCAATGCTATGAAGCAAACCGCATAGAAAGGCGGCTTCGACATTTTTCTTGGCAACTCGCGCAACCTCTTTTCCCCAAAAGGCTGTACATAAAGCATGGTCCCATATTTCATTAATACGGTTTTCGTATGTGGGCGCTTTAAATATTTTCGTATTAAGAGAAGCTGCCAAAGCAATTTCTGTAATCAGAGACAGACCGAGCCTTGCCACAGCTTGTTGCAGAGAAACCATTGAGGCGTTGGGTGTATATGCGGCTGAATTAGCAATGCGCATCACATGGCCAGCCAAGGCCTGGTCACTTTGTATGAGTTTGGCCAACTGTGCGGCATCAGAATCTGGATCATTCGATAAAGCTAAAACCTGGTTTGCCACATCCGGCAGCATCGGCACTTCGATTTTGTTATCGCTTAGATTATCAATATATTTCGCAATAGCTTGCGCTTTTGGGCTTAAATCTGAAATCGGGCTGCTCACACAACTACTCCACTGATTATTGTTTTTATTTAGTGTAGACCAGCGTTGGTGGGATAGCAGGGATATTGGGAAATAACGAAGGATGTAACAGCTTTGTGTAATTAGTGAACAATTGCAATAGCTGAGCCTAATTCCTTGAGATTATAACTAGCTCGCCTATTATACGCGCTCATTCAAACAACCGTTTCAATTCCAGGAGCTCTATGAAGAAGTTTAGTATCTTGTCGTTGCTACTTTCTTTGCCCATTATTCTACCCTTCAGCTTGGCTTTATCTTTTTCAGCCTATGCGGATATTTCCCGTTCAGCCTTTATTGAACAACTCGACTCCGCCAATTGCACACAAGTCCCTCCCGAAATATACCTGGATACCCAAAAAGCTCATTTCGATTTCGCCAACGCTCTAAGTCTCTCCTGGATTTCACTTACGACGCTAGGAGAGAATTCTATTTCCGCTGAAGAGTTTGAACAACAATGGCAGCTACGCAACTTAGAGATCATCGACAACCCAGAGACCAACCTGCGTATATTGCTTGCTGATTATAAAGATACAATGCTCATTACCTATAGATACACGGATAGTAACAAGGAGTGGCTTTACAATTCCGATGGGACTTCAGACGATTTTGAACATAGCTTTACACTAGGTGAAAAAACGCATCACGGCTTCTCTCAAGTATTAAGCTCAGAGTGGGCATCGCTATTGGCAAGCGTTAGAGCACGAAAGGGTCAAAGCAACAAACTATGGGTATTTGGCCATAGCTTAGCCGGCGCACTGGCGCAACTAAGTGCAGCAGGCTTCGAGCAAGAAGGTATTCACGTTGATCAGGTCTACCTGTCAGGCTCGCCCAAAGTTGGTAGCCCTAAGTGGGTTGAAAAAGCTCAAGTTCTTCTCGCTAACCGAGTGCATAGAGTGGTGTATGAACAAGACCTTATTGCCCGCTTACCGGTAAATCAACAGGCACTGAACGAGTTTAAGTCGATATCCAGCATTGCTCCAGACTTTATCGCGAATTCGATGAACGAAGCAAACAGCCTGATGAACTTCGATACCCTAGGTAGGCAGATCTCACTCGACCACTATGCTAACTATGTTGAGTGGAACGAAAGTGACTCTGTTTCATTGGAACAAATATACTGGTTGAACCTAGCAGATGATCTTTCAATTGCTAAACATGCTTCCTTAAGCCCACTTGATCAGATAAATAATATGACAAGTGTCATTTCAGCTAATACAGAAGACCATTCACAACTAAAAGATGATGGCTACTTCTGTGCAATGATAGCCGCGCTGGAAAATGAACACTAAAGTGACTCGGCTCAAGCCAAAGTGCTTTGAATACACATTTGCGGCGATCTTCTACTAAACTAATAAGGATATAATTAGTTTTGGAGCCTATTTCTTGATTGCAAATCGTGAACAGCTTGTAGAGTCACTTGAAAAAAGTAAAAGCTATCAACACCAGCATCTTGGGCAGATATTACTGCAAACCGGCATTATCACGTCAAAACAGTTAAGCACCGCCCTGCATAAACAAATTGCTGAGGGCAAGAAAGAAATGCTAGGGCATATATTGCAGCGCTTGGGCTACGCTAGCGACCACCAGGTTCGCAATGCACTTTCCTGCTGTCTGGAGATACCTTTTATTCAGCTCGCCGGGTTTGACGTTGATGAACATGCGTTGCAACTAGTTCCTGCCGAGTTTGCCAGAGCACATGCTGTTATTCCCCTCATGGCTCACAAAGATCGCTTAGTCGTGGCGATGGAAGACCCGTCTGATAACGAAACCATCAACCTACTGCATTTTTTATCTGAACAAGTCATCGAGCCGGTATTGAGTACCGCAAGTGATATAGAGTACGCAATTTCTCAATATTATGGCTCAACCGATATTGATGATGTTCTAAAGGATATGCCCAGCACCAGCTTGAGCAATAGCTGGGAAGCTCAACAAGCTATAAAGCTCGCATCAGATAAACCAACCGTTAAGCTAATACATAATTTGATCGCCGATGCGGTAACCCGCAGAGCATCAGACATACATATCAGGCCCAAAGAAAAAAGCGTTGATATTCTCTACCGTATTGATGGCAGTCTGCTAAAAATACGCAACTTTGATATTAAAATGTTGCCTGCCGCTGTTGCCCGTATCAAGATTATCTCAGGAATGAATATCGCTGAGCATCGTTTGCCTCAAGATGGTCGGACCAAAATCACTAGCAAAGATAAATCGATTGATTTGCGCGTATCGATCATGCCGACTATTCATGGAGAAAGCGTAGTAATCCGTCTCCTCGATACTTCGACCAGTATCAATAATATCGATGCCATAGGATTCAATGAAAAAGACTCGGAACTGTTTACCCAACTCGTTAACAAAAGCAGTGGCCTGATTTTAGTGACCGGCCCTACTGGCTCCGGAAAAAGCACCACACTTTATGCGGCACTCGAATCCATCAAACAACGTGAAATCAATATCATCACCGTTGAAGATCCGGTTGAATTCCATATCGATGATATTCTGCAAATCCAGGTCAACAATGCCATAGATTATAGCTTTGCACGTGCACTCAAAAATATTCTTCGCCACGACCCAGACGCCATTATGATCGGTGAAATACGAGATGAAGAAACAGCTAAAATGGCAGTAGAAAGCTCACTTACAGGGCATTTGGTGTTATCAACCTTACATACCAACAGTGCCGCTTCGACCATTACCCGTCTACTTGAAATCGGCGTACAAGCCTATCTCCTAAATGCAACGCTACTAGCGGTACTGGCTCAAAGACTTGTTAAACGGAATTGTCCTCACTGCCTGGAAGAAGAGCAGGTATCCCCTATTGTACGGAAAGCTTTGGGTCTGAGTGAGGATGAAGTATTCTATCAGGGCGCTGGTTGTGATAACTGCCATATGACAGGCCATAAAGGCCGTGTTGCAGTATATGAACTGTTGACACTATCACCCGATATTCGAGACATGATCAAGCCAAAAGTAAGTGCGACAGATATCGAAAAAGCCGCAATCGAAAATGGCATGACGCCTCTTACTGATCATGCACTGCATATTGCCCGACAACAGCAAACCTCATTGTCAGAAGTGTATCGGGTAAGACTGGGATAACCTCAAACCTTACTCAGACGCCTCATCCAAAGACAACTTGCTCAAGACAATGACTGCTTGTGTACGGTTACTCACGCCTAATTTTTTAAATATCGCCGTAATGTGCGCCTTCACAGTTGCTTCAGTCACACCTATTTCATATCCAATTTGCTTGTTCAGCCAGCCTTCCCTCAGGAAGCAAAGTACTTTGTACTGTTGAGGGGTCAATGAAGCAATCTTGGTAGCCAGGTCCATCTCTTCTTCATCGATTCGCCTTAGGCGGCTGCGCACTTCTTCAGGCACCCACTTCTCACCCTCAGTCACGCACTGCAATGCTTCATAGATAGTTTTTGGCGACGCTGATTTAGGAATATAAGCGCTTGCACCATGACCAATTGAGCGACTTATCGTCTCGGCATCTTCACGAGCAGACACGACAGCAACCGGAATTGAAGGAAATTTCTCACGTACTGTCACCAAGCCAAATAGGTCTTGGCTGCCGGGCATATGCAGATCAAGTAGTAAAAGGTCTAGCTCCGGGTCTTCAGCAATGGCTGCCAGAGTCGTCTCCAGGTCAGACGATTCAGTGA
>NZ_LWGE01000638.1:0-456 GCF_001635315.1 Oleiphilus sp. HI0123 | reverse complement strand
AGATGTTTGGTTTTCCTGCTGCCAAGATCTTTACGCCTGACCAGTGGCTGGAACAGGGCGATACGGTTGAAGTGGGGAGCGAGATTCTCGAAGTGCTACATTGTCCTGGTCATACGCCAGGCCATGTCGTTTTTTACCATCGAGGTAGTGATTTATTGGTCGTTGGTGACGTTCTTTTTCAAGGCTCAATCGGGCGTACGGATTTCCCTAAGGGCGACTTCGACACGCTTGCGAAGTCGATTCGATCTAAGCTTTGGGCATTGGCGGATGAAACGAAATTCATTCCGGGTCATGGCCCGATGTCGACCATAGGGCATGAAAAAGCCAACAACCCCTTTGTTGGTGGTTACGGCTAGTAAGGTATACAGATAATATTTAAGCGCTCGATACCAGCGTTGACACAGTAAAAAATCAGATAGGCATAACGTTAATGACACAAATGGTAAGAACACGAAT
>NZ_LWGE01000637.1:0-456 GCF_001635315.1 Oleiphilus sp. HI0123 | reverse complement strand
GTTGCTCTGCACGGTTGCCATGTAAGAGCACTTGAAAATTGCGACGACAGCCAAGACCATCAAAATTAGATCCATGCCCATATCGGTGAAAACATGGTCAGCCCCGAATATTGTAAAGATGAAACGAATCATCACATACACTGCAACTTTAGTCGCTGTGCTGGCCAAAAACGCGGTAACAGCTGAGGGCGCATGGGTATAAGCGGGAGGAAGCCACATATGTAATGGGAATAAAGCAAGCTTGATGCTGACGCCGACCATAATAAATGCGAGCCCGGTATTGATCGTGCGGCTGCTGTCATATACGTCGATACGGCCTGCAAGGTCTAGCATGTTAAGGGTGCCTGTCTTCATATAAAGCATGCCAACGCCTATCAGGATAAACGTTGCACCGATCGTTCCCATCACTAGATAGCGAAAAGCAGCAGTTAAGCAGCGTCGATCCGAAGCCAGGCT
>NZ_LWGE01000636.1:0-342 GCF_001635315.1 Oleiphilus sp. HI0123 | reverse complement strand
CTGAGTGAGAAATTGCATAGCCTTGGCTGCACGAGTCGGTGTATCTAATAAGCCTTCGCGAGAGCTGTCTTCACCAAGACTTTCAATAATGGCTTTATAATTTTGTGATAAGGCGTCAAGCATAAGAAATACCGAAGATGTGGGAAATGCCGGATTTTACATGCTTGGAATAGCTGGGGAAAGCCTTTTCCCACTTGGTCAACCTAATTTGCAGATAGCGTTTAGCAGAAAGTAAGAGACAATTAGTACCGATCAATTGCGAATCGAATATTATCTGCTTCCGCTTTAAGAACTTGGTACATAAATGTATTGGTGCCAGCCTTTGCTTTTTCAGCTTGCAGG
>NZ_LWGE01000635.1:0-298 GCF_001635315.1 Oleiphilus sp. HI0123 | reverse complement strand
CACCTAGCAGTATATTCTCGGCAGGTACACGCACATTTTCGAATAAAATTTCTGCGTGACCTTCTGGCGCATCGTCATTACCGAATACTTGCATCGGTCGAACGACGGTGACACCCGGCGTGTTCATCGGTACGAGTATCATTGATTGTTGTAGGTGACGATTTTCGTTGTCCGGGTCTGTTTTGCCCATCACGATGAGTATTTCGCAACGCGGATCACACGCACCCGAGATATACCATTTACGACCATTAATGACGTAGTCTTCGCCGTCACGCGTAATAAGAGTCTGAATATTTGT
>NZ_LWGE01000634.1:0-470 GCF_001635315.1 Oleiphilus sp. HI0123 | reverse complement strand
TGGTTCATGCGTTCTATAAGCACGTTGAAATTGCTCTTCCTATTGACGTCGATGCTTCACTAAGTGATGTCGAGATTAAAATAAGCTCCCAAGGCTGTGCAGATGCAGGCTTGTGCTACCCACCAAAGCACGAAAAGGTCTTATATGTAGCGCAAAAAANTAATAGCGACACAACTAGCAACAAGCTTCAAGCTCCCAACCAGCAACAAACGCCTTCATCTCAAGAAAGCCCAGACTTTGAAAACGCTGCGGGCGTCTTTAGCTTTATTCAGAACAGTAGCCTGCTGGCGATTGTAGGAATATTCTTTTTACTCGGGATCGGATTGACCTTTACACCTTGCGTGTTTCCAATGATCCCGATTATTACCAGCATTATTGCTGGCCAGCAAAAGCCAACGGTCGGTAAATCCTTTATGCTTTCCCTAGCCTACGTTATCGGTATGGCGGCAACCTATGCTGCAGCAGGCGTG
>NZ_LWGE01000633.1:0-499 GCF_001635315.1 Oleiphilus sp. HI0123 | reverse complement strand
GATCATGACATCAATACGCTTTACTTTGAGCTTTTTCAAGTTCTGGGCGTCTTTGTATACTTTGTCTAGTTTTATTTTTTCGCTAAGTCTATGTTTATAATAGTTCTCGTGCACATGTACGGCACCCACATTAAGTCCTTTAAGTTGACTGGAGCTAGTTAAAGGGCTTTGGTCGAGAGGGCTAAACATATAATAAGCGAAGGCACCTAGTGGAAAGCTTGCAATGATATTCTCATTTCCTAGCTTTTCTTGCATCACTTGCGTGAAAGAATAAATGTAGTCTGTATGGCCTTGCTCAAATGATACCAGGGCTCGTTTATAAGGCGTATATGATTGAATGATTTTGAAAGGCATATCTGAAATAGCTTCGTTCAGAATGCCTTGATAGATGCCAGACTGGTCTTCCTCAATTAGGCTAGTGATATGAGGCGCTGCTATCGCTATAGTTTGTGCGTCTGGTGATTTTGCGTGAACTAGACTACTAAAAATGCAAAGCAAT
>NZ_LWGE01000632.1:0-390 GCF_001635315.1 Oleiphilus sp. HI0123 | reverse complement strand
CTACCTACGCAGTATTGAAACATGACCTACTTGAACTGCCCGAGACGCTGAGTTTTGTTATCACGCGTTTGATGATTTACATTTGCATCGTTGGTTTCGTGGTTTTAATGCTTAAAGGTGGCATCTTTATAGATCAAGCGTATTTGAGTGTTTCTCAGACTGTATTTCTGGTTCTTATCACCATCTGTTCCTGTGAATTTTATGCAGCGATGAAATCTCGCTTACAAGCGTTTTCAGATAAAGTCCTGGTTCGTCAGAAACTTGATGCTGAGCGGCACTTTCGAGACCTAATGTATCAGCTAGATCAATCTGATGACTTTGAGTCGATGTTGCCAATTCTTCGGCAGTTTTTTGAGCAACAAAGCTATATCCATCACTATGCATGGTATT
>NZ_LWGE01000631.1:0-746 GCF_001635315.1 Oleiphilus sp. HI0123 | reverse complement strand
CTGGATGGCGATAGTTTTTTTACCTCTGCTTATGCATGTAAATGATGCCTCGGCTGACAACAATAATCAGTGTGCTCAGGAGCTAAAATTTGACGATTTATCAGAACTCTTATTTCAACCCTGTTGGTATGTATCCGCCGGGCTAGGTTATAGCTACTTGGCCCCCTCTGGAGAAAGTAACGGCTGGTCAAGTAATGACAAAAGTAGTATTGGCTTTAGTTTCTTGGCTGGTCGCCATCTCAGTGAAAAATGGGCACTGGAGTTAGACTATTCTTTCCTGGGGGAAGCGGGCTTAAAAAATAGTAACCCCACCCTAAATGCAAGTCTAGATGCGGCGATTAGATACCGAGCCCCAAGTCTAATGATTGCATATCGATTCTTACCCCAATATAAGCCTTTCAATGCCCACTTCAAACTTGGGGGAACCTGGCTCAATACAGAAGCAACAGACTCGCGTATTGGCTATGAAGAAGAGTCAACTGTACAAGTTACCTGGGGAATCGGTGCTTACTACAGATTCACCGATAGTCCCTGGTTCATCAGCTTTGACTATACCAATCATGCCAAAGATGCTCGCTTCAGCGGCTTTCATATAGGCCGTTATTTTGGCTTCAAAAAACACATTCCTAAAGTGGAAAAAATCGTAAGAACCCCATTTGAGAATCTACAGCTCCAACTCGATTCAGACCAGGATGGCGTGATAGACAAACGCGATGAATGTCCGCTATCGGATCGTGGAGTCGAAG
>NZ_LWGE01000630.1:0-3105 GCF_001635315.1 Oleiphilus sp. HI0123 | reverse complement strand
ATACGCTTACATTTTCAGAGTATAAAATGATAGATGCTAGATATAGTGAAGAGTTTGCTAGTGTCTTTAATCCATACTTCAAAGGTAACAGTGACCTTGTCAAACCATACCAATATGGGTGGTTGAATGAGGTCATTGTTCTGGATGAAAAGGGCAATGCGAAACAGATAAAAGTGTATGCAGCTGGTCGTTTATTCGCGAGTTCCTATCTCGTGATGCCAGACAATAAAACCGTTTACTCTCACGACGCTAACTCAGGCAATTTGTACGTATTTATTGCTGAAGAAGCAAATAGCTTTGCTAAAGGCTCATTGTACGTAGTGACTTCAGATGGTTCGATTTCCTTGGTTGAACTAGGTAAATCAAGCGCCTTAACGATGAAGTTTAAACTAAAGAAAGTCGATTTTAGTAAGCTGTATAAAAAGGGTGCAGTTTCGAATGGTTCTTGTGAAGCGTCGTTTACTTATATTGATACTGTGTATGGTAAAGAATGCTTAAAAGTCCAAAAGAAGAATCGTAAGTATGTTGGTCAGTTTGAGCCTATCAGGGCGTCTGCTATGAAGGGAGTGCAACCTCTTTTACCCGAGGTAGAAAGTATCAGGTTTGATCGTAATAAAAATGAAATAATTGTCGTTGATAATAGGGCGCAAGAGAAACGGTACTCGCTGGTTAGCAGTGCGGAATACGGTTCTAATTTTATTATCCAGTAATTATAGAGGTAACTATGGCAAAGCTAGCGAGCCTAATTGCGCTGTGCGTGTTTACATTCTCAGTTCAAGCGCGTGATCAAATCAAAATTGTGGGCAGTTCCACAGTGTATCCTTTCGCAAGCTTCGTGGCCGAAGAGTTTGGTAGCGTGTCTCGATACCCTACGCCTGTGGTGGAATCAACGGGTACTGGTGGTGGCATGAAGCTATTTTGCACTGATAACAGCCTGGATTCTCCGGATATCACCAATGCAAGTCGTCGCATAAAAATCAAAGAGCTTCATCTTTGTGAACGTAATGGCGTAAGCAATATTACCGAAGTTATGTTTGGTTATGATGGTATTGTCTTGGCTCAATCCAAAGCCAATAAGCCTTTCAATGTATCAAAGAAAGACATGCTGCTTGCTTTGGCGAAAAAGGTGCCTAACAAAGAAGGCACGGCACTAATCGACAACCCATATACAAATTGGAATCAAATCAATCCGGCACTACCAGATCGTAAGATTACGGTTTACGGCCCGCCAATCAGTTCGGGTACACGAGACGCATTTGAAGAGATTGTCCTTCAGTACCAAACTGAAGAAATGAAGGTTTATCGTGATGCTGGTCTAAAGGGTTATCGTGTCATTCGTTCTGACGGTGTTTACATACCTAGTGGCGAAAACGATAACTTGATTGTTAAGCAGTTAACTAAAGATAAACTAGCGCTAGGGATTTTCGGCTACAGCTTCTTGACTGAAAACGAAGACACGATTGCTGGTGTTGATATTGATAATGTATCGCCTAGCAGCGAATCCATTGCCAGTAAGGACTATCCAATTTCAAGAAGCCTGTTCTTCTACGTTAAGAATGATCATATTGAGAAGGTTCCAGCAATTAAGGAATATATCGAGATGTTCTTGAATGTCGATATTATTGGTGAGGATGGTTTATTGACCGAAATTGGGCTTATCCCAATGGGTGAAGAAGAGATTGATCACAGCCTTAGTGAAGCGCTTGAGCAAAAGCAGCTTGAGCTAGATGTGTTAGAAGATGCGCTGCATGTAAGCCAGCGCTAATAGCTTAATGTTTAATAAAAAAGGGAGTGAATTATGTTCACTCCCTTTTTTATTTGTAATTGATTGCTATTTAAGCGTGAGCCTGTTGTTAAAGTTCCGGCTTTTTTTGATGAGCTCATCGCCAAAGTTTTGGTCGTACTTAGAAATGCGATCATAAAGTACGATATTAACTGACATCGCCACGTTCAGGCAGCCGGTAGTTGGTATGAAAACAGTTTCATCTGCGCGGTCAATAATCTCCTGGCTTAATGAGCCATCCTCAGGACCAAAGACATAAAATGCCTTGTTAGGGTGGTTAAATTGGGGTAGGGGTGTCGCACCTTCTACCAGCTCTACGCATACTAGTTTGTAGTCGTCATGCACTGCATCAGCTAGGTTATCTACTTCGCTAAGGCTAACTTTTTCTTCGCTCTTTTGAGTGTCAGTATGGAAGCGCGCTGCTCGGTTATAGCGCCCATCTTTGTCGGTAAAATAGACGTGCTTTGCATTGAAGCAATAGGCCGCTCGAAGAACGACAGCTACGTTTGTAGGTGTTTTAGGCTTGCTTAGGCCGATACTAATTTCATTATCAATCATTACTTAACCTAGTAAGGGCTTGGGTTGGTTCGCCGGTCTGGTGTTGCGTTAATTTTACAGCTTCGTCGCTGTCAATCAATTGTCATAAACATGAAGCATAACTGTAATCTGACTGTCATCAAATATTTATATCGTTCCCGTGGTTCAAATTATTTATGCAATAACGCCTTAATAACAATGTGGATACACAATATGAATTTTAAGCTTTCGAATTTAAAAACTTTAGCAAGTGCTAGTGTTTTAATGTCTGCAGTTGCTCTCACTGGTTGTGGTGGTAGCTCATCTTCAGGCTTTTCTGTTTCTACCGCTACTGCTGACTACGTTGCAGAAAACCTAACTTTGAAAGGTGACTTCGCAGAGGATGTAACACTACTTGCTGGTCAAACTTATAAGATCGACGGCGAAGTTAACTTCTTAGACGGGACTACTTTAACAATTCCTGCTGGTACGACGTTGTACGGTGCGACAGGTTCTTCTTACCTTGCTATTAACCGTGGTGCGCAGATTTTTGCTGAAGGTGCTGAAAATAGCCCAATCATATTTACTTCTGCACAGGATATCGCGGGCACTGCTGGTCAGAATGATCAGGGTCAATGGGGTGGTCTGACAATTCTAGGTAGCTCTGAAAACAATAAAGGCGAGCGCACTTATGAAGCTGGCACGCAGGCATATGGCCCAATCAATGGCGTAGCAGATGCAACGGATNACAGCGGTATTCTTGACTACGTGATCATTAAATATTCTGGTTACGCAATTGAAAAAGA
>NZ_LWGE01000629.1:0-323 GCF_001635315.1 Oleiphilus sp. HI0123 | reverse complement strand
ATAGATGGTACCAGACCTTTCATACTTGCATCTCGGAACTTCGTATCAACTGGAACGGCATACTTCCAGACATCATCTCCCCACGTCGATTTGATGGTACGCAAGCTTTGTGTTGAAGCCTGTGTTCGACGATCAAACATGGTAGGCAGAATAAGATGTCTTAAATTGCTTTTCTGAGACCGAATAACCATACCCAAAGTATGCATCATTCTTTCCAAGCCTTTAATCGCAAGAAACTCTGTTTGACAAGGTACGATGAGCTGCTGGCTCGCAGCAAGAGAGTTGATCATTAGTACACCCAAAGAAGGCGAATTATCGATCAA
>NZ_LWGE01000628.1:0-604 GCF_001635315.1 Oleiphilus sp. HI0123 | reverse complement strand
TGGTTGCTAAGTGGGATCCACATACGCACCCAATCATTACCGAAAATGGTGGTAAGGCTCAGTTCGTTGGAATGGAAGAGGGTATTACTGTAACGACTCAAACTGATGAGTTAACAGGTCTATCCAATATCCAGATTATCGATCCGAAAGATCGTCCATCTTCAGGTAAAGATATTCGTCCAATGGTTCAGCTTGTGGATGAAGATGGTAACCCTGTCTTGTTACCAGGTACAGATAATCCGATTCAGGTATTCTTGCCAGCTAACGCTTTGTTAAATATGCGTGATGGCGACATGGTTGAAGTAGGCGACGTCTTGGCTCGTATTCCTCAAGAGTCATCTAAGACTCGTGATATCACAGGTGGTCTACCGCGAGTAGCTGACTTGTTCGAGGCGCGTAAGCCTAAAGAGCCTTCTATCTTGGCTGAAATTTCTGGTGTTGTTAGTTTCGGTAAAGAGACTAAGGGCAAGAAGCGATTAGTGATTACGCCTAAAGATGGTGCTGAGCCGTATGAAGCATTGATTCACAAGTATCGCCAGTTGAACGTATTCGAAGGCGAAACAGTAGAAAAGGGTGAGGTTATCTCGGATGGACCTTCTAACCC
>NZ_LWGE01000627.1:0-310 GCF_001635315.1 Oleiphilus sp. HI0123 | reverse complement strand
GCGTCGCCTTGTGCAGTCTCATCATCGTTAACACGAACAACAATTCGGCCTGCATCGACACGTTCGATTACACCACCTCGATCTGCAACCACACATACACCGGAGTCCTGAGCAACAATTCGCTCAATACCCGTACCAACCAATGGCTTTTCAGCACGTAGGGTTGGAACAGCCTGACGCTGCATGTTTGACCCCATCAAAGCACGGTTCGCATCATCGTGTTCCAAGAAAGGAATCAAAGAAGCTGCTACCGATACTACCTGACGTGGTGACACGTCCATATAGTTAACCTTCTCAGGTGGCGTTACTG
>NZ_LWGE01000626.1:0-267 GCF_001635315.1 Oleiphilus sp. HI0123 | reverse complement strand
CGCCCGAAAGCCCATCTTTTCGGCTGTCCAAGAAGATGCCATGCGCCAGGCAGTTGGTGGGGATTTCTTACAGCAGACGCCTGAGTCGGTAGGTGTTGAAGTAAAAGGGATTGTTGAAAGTGATGCACCTTTGGATATGCGTTACCAGCCTGACCACCCGTTGGCTGATGAGCAGGGATATGTGATGTACCCGAATGTAAATGTCGTTGAAGAGATGGCTGACATGCTTTCTGCTTCTCGAAGCTTTCAAACCAATATTGATGTAAT
>NZ_LWGE01000625.1:0-412 GCF_001635315.1 Oleiphilus sp. HI0123 | reverse complement strand
CAAAAATTACGCTATTTAAGTCTCAGAACAGGAGGGGCTACGCCCTCCTATCGACAACTTACTTCTTGTCGTCTTTAACTTCTTCAAACTCAGCGTCAACCACATTGTCGTCCGCTGCGCCAGCTGGCTCTTCTGCTGCACCGCCTTGCGCTGCTGCTTCTGGGCCTGCGCCCGCTGCTGCTTGCTCAGCATACATCTTTTGAGCCAAACCTGATGAAGCTTCAGTCAATGCCTGAGTCTTCGCTTCGATATCTGCCTTATCATCACCCTTAAGCGCTTCTTCAAGGTCAGTAATCGCAGCTTCAATCGCAGTTTTCTCTTCTTCAGTCGCCTTATCACCAGCTTCTTCTAGAGTCTTCTTAGTCGCATGAACAATCGCATCACCTTGGTTACGCGCAGTCACTAGCTCTTC
>NZ_LWGE01000624.1:0-473 GCF_001635315.1 Oleiphilus sp. HI0123 | reverse complement strand
ACCTAATGCGCATAGGAGAATTTGAAGTGCTCGGCATTGGCCCTGCTGGTGCAATATTTATGTTTACGCGCGACCGTAGCATTTTGCTTCCCAAAGACTTTGCTGGCAAACGCATGGCCGTTCTCGATGATGTTCCCGAATCTGAATACCTGTCACAAAAGCACGGTATTACACCCGTTAATTCAACCATTTTTAACTCAATCCTCAAGTTTAACAACGGTACGGTTGACCTGACTGCAGCGCCGGCAATTGTTTACGAGCCCTTCGAAATGCATAAAGGCTTAGAACCTGACGGTGGCATCTATAAAGACCCTTTCCTGTATATCACCATGCAGGTTATCGCACGTTGGGAAAAGTTCCCCGAAGGCTTTATTCAGAAGGCTCGGCTAAAAGCGGTTGAGGAATACTCAAAGTTTGTTAAGTTCCTTACGGACCCAGAAGCAACTATCCCCGAACACTATTGGATAGATATC
>NZ_LWGE01000623.1:0-549 GCF_001635315.1 Oleiphilus sp. HI0123 | reverse complement strand
GGAACGATACTTTGTACGGCGGTTCGGGTGAAGATGACTATGATTTCGACCCTGGTTTTGGTCAAGATGTCATTTACAATACTGGAAGCGACTATAATGAGATATGGCTTTACCAGGTTAATGAGTCGGATGTGGCTTATGCAAAGCAAGGCAATGACCTCGTGGTTTCTATTATCGGAACGTCTGATCAGATAACCGTTAAAGACTGGTATGAGTCACCGGAACGAAAAGTAGTAGTGTATTTCGATGATTTGGATATCACACATTCAATCGATCATATTGAGTCATTAGCGACTGACGAGAGTAGTTCGAGCAATAGCGAACCTACCGCTCTAGCGGATACAGCAAACACCGAGGAAGATACTTCCATTATCATTGATGTGTTAGCCAATGACAGCGATATCGATGGTGATAGTCTGAGCATTAGCTCTGCTTCAGCCTCGTATGGTTCGGTTCTCATCAATGGTGATGGAACGCTGAACTACACACCTAATGCCGATTTCAATGGTTTAGATAGCATCAGCTATGAAGTCTCAGATGGTAACGGTA
>NZ_LWGE01000622.1:0-322 GCF_001635315.1 Oleiphilus sp. HI0123 | reverse complement strand
AAGCATCTCACTAACATCTGCTATAAGCGGCTCGTGGGGAATCGAAGCTGGCTTGGACGCAGGCTACGGCGCAGCTCTATATGTTGATGGTAGCCTAATCGAAAATAGAACTGATGACCTTTGGTGGCAATACAACTGGAACAATTCTGACGTTCTATCTGGCACTGCCGGTATTTCTGCTGGCAGCCACACTATCGACCTATACTGGGCAGAAAACTGCTGCAACGGTTATAGCAGCGGTCGTTTCACAACAGATGGCGGCAGCACATGGCAGTCACTTTCTGTAGCAAATATTGATGCAGCTACTGTATCTGAGCCAGCG
>NZ_LWGE01000621.1:0-10950 GCF_001635315.1 Oleiphilus sp. HI0123 | reverse complement strand
TAATTCGATTAACTAAGGCTTCACATTGTATGTGCAGATTTTTTCGAGTACGAGCAGGCTTTAAATAGGCCCGTGAGACACCGCACCTTTCGCCATTCTTGATTGTAAACTGATAATAGCCCACACCTTCAAATTGAGGCCCATTGAAATCGTCATTTAAAGGGTATCCCGCTTGCTCAGAACCTTTTAGGAAGCACTCATTCAAGGGGTAAGTATTTTGTGTGTTTGAGACATAAAGAGGACCTTGGCTGCCGTGGTAGTCATTGCATCCTCGCTCATTTGTTTCGGCTTTTTTAAAATAGGGCAACATTGAATCGAATTTCCAGCCCTTATTTCCTTGGGCTTCCCAGTGATCATAATCAGATTTGTCGCCTCGAACATAGACCATTGCGTTGATGGCGCTACTTCCGCCTAAGGTTTTTCCTCTGGGGCAGAACATTGGTTGCCCCTTACGAATGTCGGCAACGGCTTCAGACTCATAGCCCCAGTTATATTTTTTACTATACATAAAGTAAGCAAAAGCTCCGGGTATTTTAATCATTGGACTTTTGTCTTCAGGTCCGGCTTCAAGTACCAGCACCGAGTTCTTTTCATTCTCGCTTAAGCGATTCGCAAGCACACTGCCCGCCGAACCGGCGCCAACAATGATGTAGTCGTATATTAGTTCTGACATCTTGTCACCCAATCTAGAGTCAATATGGTTATCATGAGGGTGATGTTAACTGAGTGCTCAGCACCTAAGAATGGCGGGAGTTGCCAAGGACAGGTCAATAAGTGTCAATAACGATAAACTTCCTTACCCTTCTCGATACTGTGATGGCGCGCAGCCAAACCAGCGTTTGAAACTGCGCCCAAAATTCGACACATCTTCGTAACCAAGCTGTAAAGCGATCACATCTATCTTTTGATCTGTTTTCTTCAGCAAGTATTGAGCATTTTTTTTCTTGGCGTCTTCCATTAGAAGTTTGAAAGTCTTACCTTCTTGCTTCAGTTTTCTGATTAAGGTGCTCTTGGACATATAAAGCGTCTTGGCGGTTTGCTCGAGTGATAGTTCAAACTGAACACTCGAAAGAATTAGTTCATTCACTTTGTCTGATAATGTGCGTGATTCCAGTAAACGATTAAGCTCATTCTTACATTGTTGAGCGGCCATTTCGGCAGTAACCGGATCTGCTGAAACGCAGGTGATCGCCTTCCACTCCAATGGCATACCATATCGCAAAACTCCGTCTGAATAACGAATGCGCTTCGGCAAACACGATCCATATAAGTCACTCCAGTCAGGCTCTTCGAAAGGCAGCTCCAGAACGCATTCTTCTACTTTTGAGCCAATAGCAAATTTGATAATGTTGAAAACCAGCGCAGCAATCGTCTCATAAAGAACAACATCAATGTCTCCCCAATCGGCAAGGGGTTTTATACAGAGATAGATGTTCTCTTCATCCTCTTCGATATAGAAGCTGAGAATTTGTGCGCGAATTTTGTAATATTCACAAAGAAATACCAGGCTGTCTTCCAGGTTGGTTGCATGCGACAGGCCATAGCCTACATGGCCATGACTGGACAAGCTGATGTTCCTACCGACAAACAATCCTAACGAACGCGGACACCCCTTTTTCCACATATAGTGAATAAGCTGTTTCAAGGTATCCACTTTAATGAAGGGCTCGCTTTCGTTGTGATCAACCTGTTTCCAGAAAGGTTGTAGATCAATTCCTTGCTCTTCGGCATAGCGCGAGAAATGGTTTAGATAAGTAGCAGACAGAAGTTCAGGGTTCATAGGCTAAATTGATGCTTAGTTTTATCTTTATAAGCTAGCCGCAAGCTAGTTCAAATGCAATGAAAATACACAAAAACTTAGAAGAACTGAACGCCCCTTCCGCGTAAAGCTCCGTTTCCTAGGTCCGGATAGTTTAGGTTCGATAGATCCATACCACTTAGCGTTATAGAGTGCAGGCTAGCTTGTTTTTCTACAGTAGTAATGCCAAAACAAATTTATCTGGATACTAGAATTAAAAGGCGCGTCACACTTCAGCGACTAACAGACCTAATGAGTCGAAGATCTAATGAGTCGAAGATCTAATGGTTTTATTTTTTAACAGCGTTGCATGGGCGATTTCTGCTTGGGAGGAAGGATGACAGTTTGAATCTACTGCTGTTTCAGCATCAGCTAATGGCATGCAGTAAGATTAAAGCAGAGCACTAAGATATAAGCAGCTTATTGTCTAAGTTGCGTTTGTCTGGATAACTTGATTATGTCCGCTAATCACCAATTCCCGATATCAATCGACGATTCAGAATCAGTAAGTTTCGGCCAACCTTGAAGCAAGTGCCAAGGTCTGAAATTGGCACATTGCTGACTAAGATTGGGCAGGGCATTTCTAGGCTCTAGTCGAAACCGCTATTTAAGTAGGTCAGATTGCGTGCCGACTTTTTCACCTAATTAAAGAGTTCGTTGATTTAGATATAGGAAGAAAGAAGCCTCTCCTTCTAAACCAAGCGCCCCCACATATCATACTCATCAACCTCTTCGACCTCTACTTTAACCAAGTCACCGACACATAGGTGAGTTGCTCCATCGATGAAGACGTTACCATCTATTTCAGGTGCGTCTGCTGAGCTCCTACCTACCGCGCCTTCTTCAACCACTTCGTCAATGATCACCCATTGCAATGAACCAACCTTTGCTCGCAAACGTTCGGCACTAATCTCAGCCTGCTTTTCCATAAACCTTTTGTGCCTACTCTCCTTCACTTCTTCGGGGACCTGATTCGCCAAGACGTTTGCTGGCGCGCCCTCTACAGGAGAATACGTAAAGCAACCTACACGATCTAACTGGGCCTCTTCTAAAAAGTCCAATAGCTCCTGAAAATCTTGCTCTGTTTCACCCGGAAAACCAACAATGAAGGTGCTTCTTATCGTAAGTTCAGGACATATCTCGCGCCAGGAACGAATGCGATCGATGACCTTCTCGCTGTGCGCAGGACGTTTCATTGCTTTTAGTATTTTTGCACTAGCGTGCTGGAAGGGAATATCCAAATACGGCAGAATCTTTCCTTCTGCCATTAAGGGGATCAGTTTATCAACATGAGGATAAGGATAAACGTAATGCATTCTTACCCATACACCCAATTCTCCTAGCGCAACAGCGAGGTCTTGCATACGTGTTTCGTGAGCCCGGCCTTCCATAAAATCGAGCTTATATTTAACATCGACACCGTAGGCGCTTGTATCTTGAGAGATAACAAGAAGCTCTTTTACACCACTTTCTACCAAGCGTTTGGCCTCTTCAATAACTTCAGAAATTGGGCGACTTACCAAATCTCCGCGCATATGAGGGATAATACAAAAGCTACAGCGATGGTTACATCCTTCCGAGATTTTAAGGTAAGCATAATGCTTAGGTGTTAATTTGATGCCTTGAGCAGGCACCCTGTCACTATAGTGCGTTTCCTGTTCTTTCGACGGGGGAGCATATTCGTGAACAGCGCCCATTACGCTTTCATAATCGGCCGGTCCGCTAACGTTTAACACTTCAGGGAAAGCGCTCTTTATCTGCTCTGCGTCACTCCCCTTGCCCATACACCCGGTGACAACGACCTTACCATTCTCGCGCATCGCTTCATTAATCGCATCGAGTGATTCTTGCTTGGCAGAGTCAATAAAACCACAAGTATTTACGACCACAACATCCGCATTATCATATTCTGGGGCGACTTCGTAACCTTCAAGCTTTAATTTGGTCAATATACGCTCAGAGTCTACTAAAGCCTTTGGACATCCCAGACTAACGAACCCTACACGTTTCTGACCTTGTTCTTCGCTCATAACTTACCAACCTCAACCCCATTAATTTGGCGCGGATATTACCACACCTCACTAACAAGCCCAAAACACAGCCACAAATTTAAAATAGTTGTAAAATCAACTATAATTAGCTGATCTGATGCACGTTATTCAATAGAATACCGCTTCACTTTTACGCAGACACTGACATATTGCTTAGAGTACCAACTTACAATTATGCTCATTCACCTTTTCGAACTGTTAACACTTTGCTTAGTTTTCCTTGCAGCATATCGCGGGCGTTACTATTACCGCGTGACTGCTTTAGAGGGTGCTAACCATGTTCACACCACGAAAAGTAGTTTAGCAAGCGAGCTCCCCGCATTTGTGGCACACTCGCCTACCGAAGCGGTAGAGCCTACAGAAAAACCTGTAGACATGAGTACAGACAAACCAAAGGTGCAAAAAGGTGACGTACTCAATAATTACATCGGTGATTTCTTCTAGCTCATTTCTTTTCGAAAGGTTTGGATTCAAGGCTTAAATTTCTCTGGCTTTAAGTAATGAGAATGGTAGTATTCAGCTAATTTCACTCCAACCTGTAAGAAGGTGAGGCTTTTACGCACGTGTTAACATTGAATACTCTCTACAAGCTCTGTTTTCGAATACTCGCGCTATTTCTTTTGTCTTTCACGATTAACCATGCTTATGCTGAAGATTTCAGCGAAGAAATATTCCAGGTAGAATACATTCTCTTTACTCACCAGGGGCATGTCGAAGCGAATAGAAAGTTTAATCTTGTTCCCTACAATCCACCTCGGCATTCACAATACACTCATTTGATCGAAGGTTTAGAAACCTTATCGAACTTCCAATATGAACAGCTTGATAGTTCATCAATGCAACTCAATGATGCGCTTTCAAAATTAAATAAAAGTAGGGATGTACGCGTCATTAAATATGGCGCTTGGCAACAAGCCATGGAACCAGGCAGCACATTACCCCCACTTCGTATATCTGCGCTGACCGATGTAGTTCAAAATGAAAGCTATTATGGTGAAACTCACCTAGAGGGAACGCTTACTATTAAACGTTCCCGATACATGCACATCGAAGCAGATTTATTTCTTACCAGTTTTTTGTTTTATCCAGAGCGAAACATTTTCGACTGGCTACTTTCGACCAGCACTATTCGACACAAAACTGATTCATTGCTACAAGCATACAAGCCAGACGAAATTGTTTTAAGCAAGCACTCTTCCTCCAGGATACCTAGTCAGGTATTCCGTTTACACCAAAGCCGGCGCTTAAAATATGGAGAAATTCATTATTTAGATCACCCGGCAATCGGTTTAATTGTCACCATTAATAAATTAGAGCCAGAGCCCGAGATCTAGCAGATAGAGCTACTATTATTAGCGTTATCTAGCGACTTATTATGAACGATAAATCAAGCACAAATGAAACCAGAACTTCTGACACCCTTTTACCTTCTATTTGGGTGGACGCTGATGCCTGCCCGGTTGTTATTCGCGACATTTTGATTAAAGCTGCGAAAAGAACCAATGTTGTGATCACGTTCGTTGCTAATCAGCATATCCCCCTACCAAAGTACAAGACTCTAAGGTCAATTCAGGTTAGTAGTGGCTTTGACGTTGCAGACAACTGGATAGTGCAACAAACGAACAAAAATGATCTTGTCATCACTCAAGATATTCCTCTCGCCGACGAAGTAATTACCAAGGGTGCCAAGGTTATCGGTACACGGGGGCAGCTCTATACAAAGGAAAACATCAAGTCGCGCTTAAATATGCGAGATTTTATGGAGACAATGCGATCCAGCGGTGTTCATTCAGGAGGACCACCGCCCTTAGGCCAACAAGAAAGGCAAGCCTTTGCGAATCGCCTGGATCAATGGCTCCAAAAGTCGGGCTTCTAAGCCAACACTGCGCATAGCCACCTACTTTCTTTCCGTTTACAAACTGCTACAAATTAGCGACACGCAAGCACTCCCATTTCTGTGCAAAGGGCTTATACTTATTATCAATCAGAACTTAATAGTCTAAGGCTATGAATAAAATTAAGTGAAATCCCAGCCAAGGTAGTTTATATTTTATATGTACCGCTTAAGAAGTTTTCTCTCTGGAAGGTTTGATATGACAACAAAAGCATCTAAAGAAGCAAGTCGTTTAGCGAAACAAAATACAGCGCCAAGAAATTCGAATGGCACCGAGTTAATTGATCAAGAACTACCAAGCTCCCCTGCATTACACCTAGTTGAATTTAACCACATAACTGTAGACAAGTACTCAGCAGAGCAAATTCGAGAAATGTATCAAAACCAACTAACTAAGAAAGCAAGCTAACAAACATTCCCGAATACCACCTCTTAACTGCAGCAGCGGGATTTGTGTGACACACATTGTCAGCTAACAGAACCCGCTGCTTAATTGCTCGACTATAAACTTCCCAGATCTTGAAAAATCAGCTCGCTTACGCGTGCTGACGCTTTCGAAACTGCCTCTTTTATATCTGCCATTGTAATAGGCGTATCTGACAAACCTGCTGCCCAATTCGCACTCAAGGCAATACAGGCATAGTCCAACTCCAATTCTCTTGCTAGCGCAGCTTCAGGCATGCCCGTCATTCCGACCATATCGCAGCCTTCAGCCTTACAACGAAGTATTTCAGCTGATGACTCTAATCTCGGCCCCTGAGTAGCACCGTAAACTCCACCATCCAAGACATCAAATGACACCGCGCTTGCTGAGCGAAGAAGTTTTGCTCTCAATGTTTCAGAGTACGGCTTGGTGAAGTCGATATGATCAACAGTTTCGCAATGAATGCCATCATATATAGTGTGTTCACGCCCATAAGTGTAATCAATAATTTGGTCTGGAATGGAAAGATTACCCGGGCCGAGCTTTTCATGAATTCCGCCTACCGCGTTAATTGCGATAATTCTATCGACACCTGCTTGCTTCATGGCAAAGAGGTTGGCACGATAATTTATCAAATGAGGAGGAATACGGTGAGGATTACCGTGACGCGCCATGAACGCAAACTTAAGCCCGTTTAGTGCACTTATCACAACTGGGCCACTGGTTTCTCCGAAAGGCGTACTTGGCCATAGCTGCTCTACAAGCTCAGCACCCGACATTGAACCAAAGCCTGTTCCACCGATAATTCCTAACATATAAATTCCCACTTAAAGCTCAAGGCTAGTCATTAACCAATTGAGTCATCATCTTATTAGTCTTGTGGCGATTGCCCTTTTATCTCACCTTCAATGCGTAAGGCCTCTGGCATATGCAAAGTAGAGGTTGGAAAAGCAATCTCTGCATTCTCGGCTGCAATAATGTCGTAAACACGAATTAAGACATCCTGCTTAACTTCATGATATTTAATCCAATCAGTTGTTTTGGTGAAGGTGTAGATAAAGAAGTCCAAGGATGACGCCGCGTAGGCATTAAAGTTTACGATAAGGGTTTGTGTGGTATCAATTTCAGGGTGCTGCAATAGCATAGCCTTAACATTGCTAATAATACGAGGCAGCGCGGCGGCATCATCGTATCGAATACCAATCGTTTCATAGACTCTTCTATGGCTCATACGTGACGGGTTTTGAACTGATATGTTCGTAAATACAGAGTTTGGCACATACAATGGCCGTTTATCGAAGGTTTTTATGGTGGTTAAGCGCCAGCCAATTTTAATTACAGTACCTTCAATTTCCTTATCGGGTGAGCGAACCCAATCGCCAACCTTGAAAGGTCGATCCAGGTAGATCATTAAGCCACCAAAAAAATTGGCCAACAGATCCTTTGCAGCAAAGCCCACGGCGAGACCACCGACACCACCAAACGCTAGGACACCACTCATGCTATAACCCATGGTCTGTAGCACGACTAATACGCCAATAATAATAACAATTGCACGCAATAACTTACCAATAGCCGAAACTGTTGTTTCATCCATTGGCTGCTTCATCTTTTCGCCACAAACAACGATCTTCTCGCCGCCCGAAATAAATCGGACAACAAACCACACCAGGCAAAAAACGATGATTATTTGTTGCGTATTACTAATAAATACTGAAAGGTCAACACCTGATTGACGCTGAACACTATAAGCAATCCAGGACAAACCGAGTAACCAAATAACCAAAGCTATCGGTGATCGTGAAGAATGAAGTAAAGTGTCATCCCACAAGTTACGCGTTTTAAGAAACTGCGCTTCAACGCGCTTAAGGAATACTTTAGATAAGAAACTAATCAAACCGGTTAGCAATAGAATAATCGAAATCTCGACAACTTGACGAACAAGCAAGTTTTCGAGCCCGCTATTTAATAAGAAGGTATTCAAAATATTCCAATTCATACTACCCCACCCCTAATTTTTATTAAGATGCTATTTGTTATAGGTCTTCCATACCTCAGATGCCTTAACATCTTCGATACTTAGTTTTTTGCTTGCTTGGTAGCGCATTCGTTTGAGTCTTTGATTATCGACGGTTAGATCACCTTGCTGCAGCAAAGATTCCAAATGCAGCCTCACTTCTTGCGCAGCATCTGGATTGTTACAGACAAGCACCATATCACAACCAGCAGACAAAGCCGCATCTGCACGCGCGACATAGCTGCCTGCAACACTAGCACCTTCCATTGACAAGTCATCACTAAATATAACCCCCTCAAATCCAAACTTTCCTCGCAGAATATCCTGCATCCAAACATTGGAAAAGCCAGCGGGTTGATTATCTACCTGGCTATAAATGACATGAGCAGGCATCAATGCATCAAGCCCTAATGGGATTAAGCGCTCAAAAACAATCGTATCATTTTGCATGATCTGCTCTAGACTACGATTGTCTTCCGGGATCTCATGATGTGAATCAGCAACAACCGCTCCATGACCAGGAAAATGCTTCCCTGTAGAAGCCATGCCTGCTTCTTTCATACCTGAAACCAGCGATGAAGATAAAGCAGTAATCGTCTCAAGATCGCAGGAAAATGCTCTATCGCCGATTACTTCAGAAACACCATGGTCGCGATCTAATACTGGCGTAAAGCTGATATCAATATCAAATGCAATTAGCTCTGCCGCGATTAACCAACCCAGATCAAAAGCTTGCTTTAAGCCCTGCGCTTTATCCTCTTGATAAACCCGGTCAAGAGACCTCATTGGCGGTATTCGCGTGAACCCTTCGCGAAATCGCTGAACGCGTCCACCTTCGTGATCAACGGCGATAATAAGATTGCTTGAGCACTCCCGGATCTCCGAGATTAGCTTAGTCAATTGACCAGGGTTCAGGTAATTTCTTGAGAAGAGAATAACTCCCCCAACAACCGGACTAGATAAGACCTGTTTTTCTTCTTCATTCAACTCAGTCCCTGCCACATCAAGCATCAGCGGGCCAATATTGTTTTCCTTCATATTCACTATTACTCTATCAAAGAAACTATTCTTTAATTAAAACACGCGTCCCGACACAAACACGAGAAAATAAATCCATTACATCTTTGTTACGCATCCGAATACAGCCATGAGACAAAGGCTGCCCCATTGGTTCAGAGTCAGGGGTGCCATGAATGTAAATATAGCGCCTCATACTATCAACTTTAGCCAAGCGGTTATAGCCAGGCTCAAGTCCGCTTAACCACATAATGCGCGTCAGAATCCAGTCTCGTTCGGGGAAATTATTTGCAAGCTTAGCTGAGTAGATCTCACCTGTTGGGCGACGCCCGGCAAAGACCGTATTAATAGGAGAATTGGCACCAATTTTAGCGCGAATATAGTGATAACCTAAAGGCGTACAACCTGAATCGCTAAACTGTCCAACTCCGTTAAGGGCGGTGGACACACTAAAACGAGCCACTTTGTTTTCATTAAACAAAGTCAGCTGCTGTAACTTTACATTAACTTCGATTCTGGGCTGACAAAGGGAAAATTCACTCTCTAACGAGCGTCTAAGTCCTGGTTCAAACGGCATTCACTTCACACTCCCTATGTCATGAGCAGCGAGCAGAAAATCAGTTAACAGGAGCTGCGCTCAATCCGGCTGCTAGAAATGGCACAAGGTAATTAACGACTTTTTCTGTATCCACCTCAGAATCCGGCTTATTCGACAGAATGTCAGATAACTGCTGAATACTGGACATTGTAAAGGCTGTTGCACCGATAACAAATTGAGTTCTCCAGAAACGCTCAGCCGTCGATAGCTCTGGCGTAATATCCTTAAGCAGATTTAAGAAAGGCCAGAAAGTTTTTGCATACTCGTCTTCTAAGTATTTACGCAAATGACCTTGTGATTGAGTATAAGCAAGGCCAAGCATTCGCATAAATATAGAAACACCATTTTTATTGCGTGTAGGTATCTTTAACAGACTACTCGTGTACAACCTTAGAACATCTTCTATACTTGGTGTGCAACCTTCATTGTCCCAGTTATTCTCGCGCAGACCTTCAACCATTAACTCATTTAGCGGTGCAAGAAAGCGATTAAACACTGCCTGGATAAGCGCATTTTTTGAACCAAAATGATAGTTAACCGCCGCTAAGTTGACACCGGCTTTGCCCGTAATCATTCTTAGTGAAGTTTCTGAGAAGCCCTTTTCAGCAAAGAGAACCTCGGCAGCATCAAGTATTCGGTTAACAGTCTCGGTATAAGCCATATAATTCTTTTAGTATATATATTCCAAACAGATGTTTGAAACATACGTTTGATCTAGCTTAAAGTCAAGATTTTAGATTCTGCTCAGGCTCGCCTACCGACTTATTTAACGATTGTTCAAGTTTGCTAGCTTCAAGCTCATCAATTCTGTCATCCCAGCCTTGGTCAAGATGCTTAAAATGGCTCTCTAGATATTCTTTTTCCAAGCGTTTATAGGCCTTTTGAGCTTCAACCATTAATAACAAATACAGACGAATTGTCTTTTTGTTTTGCATATAGTTTAGCAGTGATCGATCTTTAGAGTAACGATATATACCGTTAAAGAGGCTCTTGGATAAGTTCGGGTTGAATTTTGTCAATTTTTGGCAACGCCATGCGAGCCCGTCAGTGCCTTCAAGGTACTGAATATGGTGTAAAGCTCCGTATTCGATCACCTTTCTTTTAGCTAGCAACTCATGTAAATGTGGACGAGAGAAAAAGAACTTCCGCAT
>NZ_LWGE01000620.1:0-527 GCF_001635315.1 Oleiphilus sp. HI0123 | reverse complement strand
GCCAACACATCAATGGAAAACTCCTTAATCGTTGTGAAGGAGGAAGTCAGTACTTTAAAAAGGAACTTGGAAGAACTGAACGAAACGGCGTTTACCGACCAGCTCACCGGCATCCCGAATCGACGAGCATTTGATGAGTCTATTAAAACACTAGTAAATGAGTTTGAACAAACACTGAAGCCCTTCTCTCTCCTATTTATGGATATTGATCACTTCAAATCGTTTAATGATACGCACGGCCACGCAGTAGGCGACAAAGTTTTAACCTTTATCGCAACAGTTCTAAAGAAGGGTGTCAAAGGTGACGATATCGTCGCTCGTTATGGAGGTGAAGAATTCGTGGCGCTATTACCCAACACACGCTACGAAGGCGCACTCGTTGTAGGCCAGCAGCTATGCGATAAGGTCGCCAGTAAAAACCTGGTTATGGGCAGTGATAAAAAAGTCACCCTGGGTAATATTACCATTTCTGTCGGTGTTGCGTGTATGCAAACCTCTGACACAATTGATGGCTTAGTAGAGCGCGC
>NZ_LWGE01000619.1:0-403 GCF_001635315.1 Oleiphilus sp. HI0123 | reverse complement strand
TGCATATCAAAGCTTGCCTTGCCTTGTTCTGCTTTGGTCGCGTCAGTGGACTGATTGCTTAAGCTAAGCACGTACTGAGTAAGGTCAGATCTTTGCGTGTCATCTAAAATTGCGCCGAAAGCAGGCATCACGCCTTGACGGCCATTTAGAATTGACTGCGAAATCAAATCTGAACTATTTCCGTATAGCCAGTCATCATCTGCAAGATTCGGAAAGCCTTTTGAGCCTTTAGCATCGGAACCATGGCATTGCGAACAGTTATTGTCAAACAAGCGTGAAGCAGTTTTCATTGCTTCAGTATTTGCTTGAAGTTCTTCAGCTGTTTTGCCCTCAAATTGAGAAAAGAAGGCAGCGCGGTCCGCTCTATTCTTTTCCATTTGGGCGTCTAACTGATTAAGTTGAG
>NZ_LWGE01000618.1:0-214 GCF_001635315.1 Oleiphilus sp. HI0123 | reverse complement strand
CTTCAAGTAATTGAAGCAGTCTCCCCCAAGTCCTCGGATGTGCAAACTGCAGCTCGCTCATTACTCGGCAAGGTTGATGCAATTTACCTCCCTACAGACAACACAGTCATCTCTGCTATAGAAGGTATCATCAAAATTTCTGAGCAAGCAGACATTCCTGTTTTTGCCGGCGACACCGATAGTGTCGCTCGTGGCGCCATCGCGGCCTTAGGGT
>NZ_LWGE01000617.1:0-481 GCF_001635315.1 Oleiphilus sp. HI0123 | reverse complement strand
TGAAAGGTATCCCCGGCTCAAGCCAGTTAAGCTTCTCTCCTGAAAAGCTTGTTAGTACTGCTGAAGAAGGACGTTTCAGTATTTTGATTCGCGGTGAAGGCGTCCATATGTTTACGGATTTTGACAGCTTTATTGGCTCGGCAAGTGAGTATCTACAAAATGGCCTTGCAGTGCATCAGTTAACTGCAACGGGGCAGTATACCGACAGCCTTAAGTCACTAGACGTAAATTATGTGACGCTACGTTTAAGCGAACCGCAGGACCTAGAGCAAGATCAGGAATAGAAAGAATTGGACTACACGACCATTCGTGTAGTCCAATAAACTAAAATCACTGTTTCGGGAAGCAAAGACAGAATGGGCAAACTGTGCAGGAAATAGAGCACTTTTTGAAAGAAGTCGAGCAACGGGCATTCCGTATGACCCAATTTGCTACGCGAAACGAAGCTGATGCGCTAGATATCGTACAAGAAGCGATGATC
>NZ_LWGE01000616.1:0-224 GCF_001635315.1 Oleiphilus sp. HI0123 | reverse complement strand
CTGAAGATACAGACACAATCTGTCCGTCTTTCCTTGATTATTATGTCGGCTATTCCTTTGACGATTATCGGTATTATGCCTGGTTTTGCAGCGCTGAACCTTTTTGGCGAACGAGTGATTGCAGGAGCGCCTGAACCCGTATTATTTACCGCCACAGCGATGATCGGCATGATTGCTTTGGCTGGAATCGTTGTTCGCAACTCTTTGATACTCGTAGAGTTCAT
>NZ_LWGE01000615.1:0-652 GCF_001635315.1 Oleiphilus sp. HI0123 | reverse complement strand
TTGAGCACGCTTGGCAGCGCAATAAGTCGTTCATTTGCTTTGAGATGTTGATGGGGAATTAGCGCTTTTGTCAACGGCCATTGACCGTCATGATCCTCGGTAAAACAACGATTAAGTAACTGAGTGATCCGGCCAGGGGATAAGGCGACACGCTCTGCTACGTGGTTAAGTGCGTCGCCATTTAGTACGCAACAAGCTACTTGTTGGTTACGTAGGAACGTACTTCGCACAGAAACCGGTAAGGCATCGACCTCAACCAATGGCCAATTATTGTAATCGTAGTAGTGCGGCGCTAGCGCGAGGGCATGTCGCCAACGGGACATCGGGATAACTCCAGATCATAACTGAGTCGACATTGGGTTAAATTCCCCTGAATTTTGCCGCGATGAAGTAGCCTGAATAAGGCAACTTCACTCATTGCGCGCGATTCACGGTCCAAAGGGTGTAACCAGTGACGTAAGGGGAAGGTCTGGCCTAGGGGCCACTCAAGCAGAATATTTAATTCGTGGTTGTCGGTGTTTACATGACGCGCACGATATAGCACGCGAACGATACGCCACCAATTTAATGCTTCCGTTTCACGTTCACGGGCTGATTCGTTGGCAATAAGTTCAAAGATTAGATTATGTAACTGGCAGAATGCTTTGAGTGC
>NZ_LWGE01000614.1:0-286 GCF_001635315.1 Oleiphilus sp. HI0123 | reverse complement strand
TGAGCTGTGGAAAGTGAAACAAGAGCGTGATCGTATCTACAGCCTACCTGAAATGTCTGAAGAAGATGGCATGAAGGTCGCTGAATTGGAAACGCAATTTGCGGAGATGGACGGCTACAGTGCGGAGAGTCGAGCCGGGGAAATATTACTATCAGCGGGTATTGCTGAAGAATTCCACTTTGGTTTGATGGCACAAGTTGCACCAGGTTGGAAGTTAAGAGTGTTATTAGCTCAGGCTTTGTTCGCGAACCCTGATATTTTGCTTTTGGACGAACCGACCAACAAC
>NZ_LWGE01000613.1:0-485 GCF_001635315.1 Oleiphilus sp. HI0123 | reverse complement strand
AGCTATCCACCACATCGCCTGATGAGCCAGACCAAGCCGTCTCGTCCATTCGAAATTCTGCGACAGGTTCAGGTAGCTCACCTGTGACCGCACATGAACTCAAAGCTGCACTTGGAATAGCTTCCCAACTGCCACCGTCACGGCGCCATTGCAAACGAGCATAAGCTTGACCAGTATGCTCAAAGTGCTCCATCTGAACGATATAGCCCTGCCCAGAATTTAATGATTGCGCCGCAGAAGTGCTCGAATAACGCGGTCCATGAAGGCTCCAGTCATTAATAATCTCACTACCTTCAAGGTCTAAGCGTACACCATCATCTGAATACAGCCGGAACTCATAACTACCTGTTTGTGTCGGTACCACATAGCCATTCCAACGAATACTGAAACGCTCATTATTTCCAGAGGTACTAGGAAAATAGTCGGCGTTCCTGAGCCCCAACCAAAATCCACTTGGCTATCTTTACGCAGATATTCCGTACCGG
>NZ_LWGE01000612.1:0-608 GCF_001635315.1 Oleiphilus sp. HI0123 | reverse complement strand
CTGCAATCTTTATCGCTACGGGGGCGCTTGTTAGATTCGATGAGTGTCACTGTATTAGTTGTAGATGATTCTGGCTTTTTTCGGAAACGGGTTTGTGAAATTCTAAGCTTGGTTTCTGAAATCAAGATCGTTGGTACTGCGTCAAACGGGCGTGAAGCAATTGAGCTCGTAAAGAAATTGTCCCCTGATGTGGTCACCATGGATTACGAGATGCCTGTTATGGATGGCGTTACAGCTATTCGCCATATCATGCAAGAATGCCCTACATCTATTCTAATGTTCTCATCTCTTACCTACGAAGGTGCTCGTGTAACGCTAGATGCGCTAGAAGCTGGAGCGGTCGATTTTTTACCAAAGAATTTTGAAGATATCGCTCGCGATGCAGGGAAAATGCAAGAGGTTCTGAAGAAAAGAATCCTGGCTATTGCAAAAAAGAGTGGAACTTCTCAAAGTGGCTCGGTTAGCAGCGCTAGCTCACTAAACCCAGAGGCTTCATCCAGTATACAAGCAAGTGAGAGTTCAAGTGTTTTAAAGCGTAGAGCAGTGAGCGGACGCCCAAGCACTACAAATAAAAGTGTGCCGTCACGCCCGGAAGTACAGAGTACTAA
>NZ_LWGE01000611.1:0-10142 GCF_001635315.1 Oleiphilus sp. HI0123 | reverse complement strand
TAGACCGGAGTATCCAAGTACCCAGCCTTGTAACCAAGTACTCTGACAAGGTCTCGTTTGGTAAACTAAGATTGGCCTTGGTTATTTGTCTGCTGTACCTCTCGTGAATAATCGATAGAAATTTCCTCTCAGAAAGGACTAGCGTTCTTGCTGCACAGGCCCTGTGCTTCCAAGTTGTTAGCTCGGCACTTCAGGCCTACGTGAAAAACGAACACGAAAAGCGCCAGGAGACATAGATGTATGTTTTTTAAACAGGCGAATAAAAGAAGACATATCGTTGTAGCCGACTTCTTGGGTGATCTGTTCTAAAGACTTTTTACTGCCTTCTAGCATCCTTTTGGCAGATTCAATCCGAAGCTTCTGTACGTAGGTGATTGGTGTATCACTGGTAGCCGCTTTAAAGCGGCGTTTGAATGTCCTTGGTGTCATGTTGATACGCTCGGCAAGTTCGTCGATTGAAAAGTCTTCAGCAAAGTGATGTTCTAGCCAGTTTTGTAAGCTTATGATTTGCTTGTCTTGGTGGTAATGTTTGCCGGGTATACGTTTAATGCTACTAACCTTATCTTGGCCAATGTCGAAAACATATGACCGGGAGCTAGCTTGCGCGAGTTCATAGCCACAATAGCGCTCAATCAGAAACAGGCTCATATCAAACCAGGCCGTGCCGCCACCAGAGCAAAATATTTGCCCATCTTCTGTAATTAACTGGTCCGGCTGTAAGTCTACCTTTGGAAATTTCTGTGCAAACTGCTCGACGAAGCCCCAATGCGTCGTCGCTTTTTTGTGATCTAACATGCCTGTGTCGGCAAGCAGAAAAGCGCCGGTACAATTACATGCGATATCGCAGCCACCTTCATATAGTTTTCTGATCCATGGGAGTGCTGCTTTATTTAAAGCCAGTGTCTGAGCAATATCGCCAGCGATGGTCGGTATGACAAGCAGGTCACTTGAACTGATTTCTTCAATGGTTTTATGCGCATTGATTTCAATATTATTAGCACACCGAATTTTACCACCGTTTAAGCTAGCAATTTCGACATTGAATTGTCTGGATAGCTTATCTCCATGAATGTAATTCCAAGTAACGCCAACCGAAGCGAGTAAATCTGCCATACCGATAATTGCTGTAGCAAAGGCGTAATCAAACCCGAGAATGGTGACTTGCTTCATTGTTGTGTATCCAAGAATACTGGTGGCATAAACGGCATAGTTTAAGTCATAAAAGCCAGTTATGTAATCCCTCTCGATATGAGACAGTGATAGGTAAATAACCTATTCATCATTAAGAGGCTTGTAAGGCATGGAAACCGATTTATTAAATGAAAGAGACGTTCAGTTTCAGTTGTATGAAGTGCTTGAAACCGCCGCACTTACTGAGCGCGCTCGTTTTAATGAACATAATGTTGAAACCTTTAATGCAGCGATCTCTACAGCAAGACAAATTGCTGAGGATAAGTTTGCTAACCATAATGCCAAACTAGATTGTAATGAGCCCAGTTTTGATGGTGCGAAGGTAAGCATTCTGCCAGAGGTAAAAGAGGCCTTTGATGCGTTGGCTGAAGCAGGCTTTCTTGCAGGGCGAGATGACTACGAGTTAGGTGGGATGCAGTTGCCAGAAGTTATTATGGCTGCGTGTATGGGGTATTTCACAAGTGCTAACGCTTCATCAGCGGGTTATCCATTTTTAACGATAGCCGCAGCCAATTTAATCAAAACTTATGCTTCGGATGCGCTAAAAGGTAATTTCTTAAGCCCTATGTTAGCCGGTAAGTTCACTGGCACCATGGCAATGACAGAGCCTCATGCTGGGTCATCTTTAGCCGATATCACAACCCGAGCAAAAGCATCAGACACCGCAGGTCAATACCTGATCAAAGGAAATAAGATGTACATTTCGGGTGGCGATCATGAAATGGCCGACAATATTGTTCACCTTGTCTTGGCTAAAATTGACGGTGCGCCATCGGGCGTAAAAGGAATCTCGCTGTTCCTGGTTCCTAAATATAGATTGGATGACGATGGTAAACCGGCAGATCGTAATGATGTTGCATTAGCTGGGCTCATTCATAAATTGGGTTACCGCGGTACGACCTCGACCATGCTTTCATTTGGTGATAACAATGAATGTGTAGGGTATCTGATAGGCGAAGAGCACCAGGGCCTTCGCTATATGTTCCAAATGATGAATGAAGCGAGATTAGGCGTTTCGATGGGTGCCGCGATGATTGGCTATCGCGGGTATCTGAGTTCACTGTCTTATGCAAATGAGCGCTTACAAGGCCGCTTGGCGAGCCAAAAGGCGGATGACAAGCCTGTTGAGATTATCCAGCACGCCGACGTGCGTCGAATGCTGTTAGAGCAAAAAGCATACGTTGAAGGTGCAATGTCACTATGCCTGTTTGGTTATTTCTTATTAGATGATGTCAATACACACCCTGATGCAGACGAAAGAGAAAAATCAGAGCTCTTACTGGACTTACTGACACCCGTGATCAAATCATGGAGCTCCGAAGTTGGTGTAAAAGCGAATGATCTAGCGATTCAGGTGCTTGGCGGTGCAGGCTATACCAGAGAGTACCCTGTCGAACAATATTGGCGCGACAATAGGTTAAACCCAATTCATGAAGGAACGAATGGTATCCAGGCCTTGGATTTAGTGGGTCGCAAGCTATGGCAGCGCAACAGTAAAGGACTTCAAGTTCTGGTCTCTAAGGTGAATTTAGACCTTTCTCGTGCTAAAGAATCCAGTGAAAGGCTTCAAGCGTGGGCGCAAACAATTGAAGAACATTTGTCACTAGTGCATAGGGTTACTATGCAATTAGGCGCTGACCTTCAGAAAGAATCTCCTGACTTGACCTTATCTAATGCCAGTTCTTACCTTTCGATGTTTGCTCGCGTGGTGGTGTCGTGGCTGTGGTTACGCCAGGCCTTAGCGGCAGAAAAGGGGATTGCCGAAACTGAGCCCGCAAACCATGAAGAGCTTTCGTTTTACCGTGGCAAACTCCAGGCTGCTCAATATTATATTAAATGGCAATTACCATTAGCTAAGCACGAAGCAGATCTACTTTTGGGGCGAGACGATACCTGTTTTGAAATGCAGCCAAACTGGTTCTAGACCTTGAGACATAAACCAAATTCGAAAGCGGAGGAAAAAGTGAGCTATATTGAAGTCGATGTAAGAGGTTCGATCTTATTGATCAAGGTTAATCGAGCGGAAAAGTATAACGCGCTAACGGTCTAAATGTATCACGATATTGCACGAGCCTATTACCAGCTGGAGCATGATAATAATTTGTGTGTTGCCGTATTTTACGCAGAGGGAGAACATTTTTCAGCTGGCTTGGAGCTCACTGATTGGTTAGAGCCTCTTAAATCAGGAGGCTTGCCGCCTTTGCCTGAGAGAACCATAGACCCCTTTGCATTATCAGGCCCAAGCTTGTCGAAGCCTGTTATTATGGCGGTGCAAGGTTATAGCTATACCTGGGTGGTTGAGATGATGCTCAATACAGATATCAGAGTTGCTTCGGAGAATGCACGCTTTGCTCAGCTGGAGGTTCAGCGTGGTTTGTTTGCCTGTGGTGGGGCAACGATACGGTTACAGAATGAAATGGGTTGGGCCAATGCTCAACGATATTTACTCACGGGTGACGAGTGGTCGGCCGCTGATGCGTATCGCATGGGAATGATTCAGGAAATATGTGAGCCAGGGAAGCAGTTAGAATGTGCCTTAGCGCTAGCACAGAAGATCGCTAAGGCAGCTCCTTTGGCTGTACGTGGAAGCTTGACTTCATCTAAGCTTGCAAGACAAGAAGGCGAGGCATCGGCCATAAAGCAACTTTTTCCTAGCTTAAAGCCCGTCATTGAGTCAGAAGATATGAATGAGGGAGTTCAGTCATTTATCGAGCGTCGTGATGCGGTCTTCGTAGGGCGTTAAGCCCTGAAGGATCAATTTAACAAAGACGAGGCACGCTTAGGCCAAACCTAATGCCCGCAGTACAAATATTCCTGTGCTTACTGTTAATAGTGACAGTACGGTGGATAAAGCGATAATCGTTGCGGCCAATTCGGCGTTGCCTCGCATGGCCTTAGCCATTACGAAACTCGCTGTAGCTGTGGGGCTTGCGAACATAAGAAACAAAGTACCCAATGCTAAATCTTTAAAACCCATCACTAAGGCGGCAAGGGTGAACAGCAATGGCAATCCAACAAGCTTCAGTAAAGTTGCTTTTAATGCAAGATGATTGCTATCTTTTAATTCATTTAACTTGATCGAACCGCCTACGCAAATCAATGCTAGAGGCAAAGTCATGTTTGCAAAGTACTCGCCGCTTTTCATAATGATGGCTGGTGGCTCTAACTGCAGGAGGTTAAGCACAAGTGCTGTAACAATGGCGATGATCAGCGGGTTTTTCGCCATGTCTTTTGCCATCGATAGCCAATCAAAACGTTTATCTGAATGGAACGGTAATGTCAGCGCAAAGACAGACAGGACATTATAAAGCAGTGTTAAAAAAGCCAGTAGAATAGAGCCGACAGCTAAACCTTCATCGCCATACATGTTCATGCAAAGTGCTAGGCCAACGATACCCATATTTCCACGAAAGGCTCCTTGTACAAAAACGCCTCTATTTTCTGGTAGAAGTTTCATCGTGCCGCTTAGCCGCCAGCAGGCTAGGAATCCAGCTACAGTTACAAGCAAAGCAAACATAACTTGCCTAGTATCAAAAACGGCTGATAGGTCAGATTCCAGTACTTTGATAAATAACAGAGCGGGTAATGCGATGGTGAAAACGAGTTTTGAGCCGGAATTGATGAAACTTTCAGTTAACCAGCTTGTTCGTCGAAGGAACCACCCTAGAAATACAATGATAAAAATGGGTAAGGTAATATTTGAGGTGTACAATAGTAAATCAAGAAAAGATGACAATGGAGTCTCTCAAAAAGCGTAATTTGTAGCTAAGTATATGCGATTTATCAGTTGAGTTCCGAAAAGTGCTTTAAGCAAAGCTAGTTTCGATACAAATTTAGCTTTTATGTCTCCTCAGCGTTTTCCCTAGGCTTGTGTGGCTGTCTTTTCGAGCGGTAAAGTTTGGCATGAAGCTCCTGAATTAATCGCAAACCGAATATGTAGTTTATTGATCAATTGCGTCTTCTGATGTTGTCTAGGTATTTGTTACTAATCCTTTCGTCTCCCACCTTTTGGTGATGGTATTTATTCCGCTGGGGTTAATTGGTGTTTTTCCAAGTCATTGGCTGCTCAGGCAAAGCTTTTCTGCAGCTACAATGATAGATGTAATTGCTCTGGCAGGCGTAGCTGTAAGGAATTCTTTGCTTATTGTTGATTTTATAACAGTGCGTGTTGAGCATGGCAGTAGCGTCGAAGACGCTGTAAGCGAAGTTTGTGTGCTAATAAAATTTAGCTTCACCGGGGGGGCGTGTTTTAAAGCGCTTGTGTAGCCATAAATACTGACTAGGATGCCTTCGGATCGACTCTTCTAAGAGCTTATTCCATGCTCTGGCATCGGCTTCATTGTCTTCACCAAAGTTTTCAAGGATGGGAGAAAAGTAGATTTCATAGCGGCCATTAGGGAGGCGGTATTGCGAGACATGGATGACAGCTGCCCCAGATTCGCGAGCGATCCAGCTAGGAGTCGATATACAGGCGGCATCGATACCAAAGAATGGAGCAAAAAGGTCGCACTTTTTGCCGAAATCCTGGTCAGGTGCATACCAGACTTCACCGCCTTCTTTCATAAACTGAATCATTTCTTTCAGTTGTCTTTTATGGAAGCTTTCAATATCAACATTTCTCTGGCGTCCACTTTCAATCATCCAATCAACTACCGGATTGTTGTTGGGTCGATACATATAGCCAGGTTTTTGAAGTTGTGCTGCGATAAACGGCAGGGCAATATCGAAAATACCAAAATGCCCACCTAAAAGAAATACGCCGCCACCTCGTTTCTCTGCTTCTTTTAAGTGTTCTAGGCCATAGACTTCTACCTTGCTCATATAAGGGCTAAGGTCACGCCACCAGGACTGAAGTGTTTCTATGAAGCCTTCAGACGTAGATGTGAATACATCTTTTACCAACTGTTCGCGTTCATTATCACTTAACTCTGGAAAGCAGGCATCAATATTCTGTCGGCATGCCTTAACTCTGCTTTTCATTTTATTGTGAGTGAGGTTGCCCAACTTTTTAGCAATAGAGTGCTTCCACAATAAGGGTAGGTGTGCAATGGAGAACAGTACAAACACAATGAGCCAGGTAAGCAGAAATGAGGGGTGCCAAAGCGGTCGTTGTTTTTTAGGTTTAGCCATGAGGTGTAATGCCGTATCAAAGGAACAAAATTAGCGCCGGATATTACTGGTTTTAAAGTTGTAACACTAGCGCTTATGGCTAACTAAAGAAAATAAGAGGCTATATATGCTGTGTCAACGCGTTTTATTGCGCGTAAGTGGACTCTAAATAGCGAGCAATTTCTTGAGACTCAAACATTTCTGTTCCGGTATTGGGATCAATAAGAAACGGTACTTGCACGTTTCCATGTTTTTTAAAGAAATCATCGCGCTTGGTGTTTTCTAATGGTTGATAAGCGCCAATGCTGAAGCGGAAGTTTGCCGGACCCATATCAGCTAGTTGCTGCTTGCCCAAATTGATCAGTAAGTATGGCAATTCAAGTTCGCATAGTTTTTCTCTTACTACACGAGAAAAAGGGCTGGATTCGAAGCTATATAGCGTCAATGGGAGTTTAGCCGCTTTTGCAGGGCGCGCGTGGACACCTGCATTATTACGTAAAACACTAGCCAGTTTGGATGCCGTATCATTCATTAAACTGCGGCGGAGTTGCTTAGGGACTTCCAAGCCCCTGTACTCTTTAAATAGGTAAGTAACAATTTCATCGCGGCCAGCAATATTGAGGTCAGTGTTGGGGGCGAATAACCTTGGGAGCGTCTGGCTGCCGGATTCTTGTGCAAGTTTTTTTATATCACGCCCACCGATTGGGCAGGGGGCTACCATTGCATCAAGGTTGAGTTCGGTCAGTGCTTCCCTGACAAACCGACATTCCGGGCAACCTTCTCTGTCGAATATAACCAGCTCCTGCTCAGGTTGTATTGCAACCTTGCTCGCTGACGTGCCACGCCAAACACGTAGTGTTGATGCAAGGGTAGACGTGGTGATGTCGAATAAGTTTTTCATAGCGATCCTCCATAATAAGCACGGCTGCATTGTAAGGCTTAATCGTTTGTTTGTCATAGACAAATATCGGCTGTGTCTACCCATAAATTATTATATGAGGCTGTAAGTTCAGGCTGAGTTACGGGTTTAAGGCTATAATAAGATGATTATGGTTTGTTGCTACCTGCATAGAAAGAAATCACGCGTGAGGTTGTATTATGTTCACGAGTATTACAGATCTATTTAAACTAGGTATTGGACCTTCCAGCTCTCATACTAATGGCCCTATGATTGCCGCAAAGGACTTCGTCACTAAGATAAAGGCTATAAATCCCACCTTTCTTAAAGGCAAGCGCCTTAATCTTAGGTGCCGCTTGACAGGTTCCTTAGCGTATACGGGTATTGGTCATGGTACAGATACGGCAATCCTTCTGGGTCTCAATGGCTATTCGCCGGCACAGGCCGCTAAGCTTTCATTCAACGGTAATTTAGAAAAAGCGATTGATAGTTTTCAGCAAAAAAACTTTATCGAAATTGTTCAAGGTGTGTGTGTAAACTTTGGCCCAGCGTCGGGAATAGAGTTTGATATGAAGCTCGTGTACCCGGAACATCCGAATGGTTTCAGCTTTACGCTATCAAGTGCTGGTGAGAAAGAACGGGTCATTTTGTCTGAAACGTACTTTTCCGTTGGTGGCGGTTTTATTTTAACTAAAGATGAACTTGCCGATAAGAGTAAGCGCCAAAAGGAGAAAAAAGGGAGGCGTAAAGTGCCGTTCGGCCACAGCCAGAAACATACCTATTCAAACATGAGTGAGTTGCTGTCTATCGCCGAGAAAGAAGATAAAAGCTTTGCAGTAATTCAGATGGAAAATGAATGCATGAGTAGTGCTGAGAGTGTTACTGAGGCAAATATTTGCACAGTTAAGGAGGCGATGTTTGCAAGCATAGAACGTGGTTTATCTGCTGATGGGCAACTGCCCGGAGGACTGTTATTAGAGCGGCGTGCAAACAAGTTATATTCCGATCTTAGCGCGAATCCCAGTAATGCTAGTGTCAATGATTGGCTTTGTGCATACGCAATGGCGGTCAATGAAGAGAATGCTGCGGGACAAGCAGTCGTAACCGCGCCAACAAACGGTGCGGCGGGTGTAGTCCCAGCATTGCTTTATTATCTAACCAAGCATGAAGAGATTTCAGAATCTAAGTCACGAGAGTTTCTGCTAACTGCGACAGTCATCGGCGCGATAATTAAAGATACTGGCTCTATATCGGGGGCTGAGGTCGGTTGCCAAGGGGAAATCGGTTCTGCCTCAGCGATGGCGGCAGCTGCTTGCTGTGCTGTCATGGGGGGGACTATTTGGCAAATAGAAAATGCAGCAGAGATTGCCCTAGAACACCATTTAGGTATGACTTGCGATCCGGTAAAAGGTCTTGTTCAAGTACCTTGTATAGAGCGGAACGGATTTGGTGCCATCAAAGCCTATGCGGCTGCGTCACTTGCGATGCACGGTAACGGTAGCCATTTAATTACCTTGGATAATTGTATTGCGGCGATGAAGCAAACTGGTGAGGCAATGTCAGAAGAGTTCAAGGAAACCTCTCAGGGAGGGTTAGCAGTCAGGTGGGTAGACTGTTAANATTATCTGAATAAATTAGGTATGGGAGATAAAGGATGACAGAAAGCGCAATCGTTTGGCGCAGTTGCGCAAAGGCACGCTTGAAGAAGGTCCCTTTTTTCATTAGGCCATTTGTAAAATCCCGCGTAGAAAAAGTTGCCAGGGCTCGTAATTTAACAGAGATAAATGAGGGCTTGCTAATTGAAATTAAACGAAAAGAAATGCCCGGTTAGAGTGGGAATATTCGTTTTTTCGGTGTGTTTTATCGTCTTTTCGCGGTAAACTCTGCGAGTGTTATAAAGGAACCTCAAATCTCTAATGAATCACTTGTTACTGATCGCCGTTGCTGGCGCCCTGGGCGCGCTTGCGCGTTATGGGCTCGTTTCCCTTGTAGGCTCTCGAGCATTCCCTTGGGGTACTATGACCGCGAACATTCTAGGCTCATTATTGATGGGCTTTGCCTATGTATATATCGTTGAGAAAAGTATCGTTCCTGCTGACATGAAGCCTTTCGTTATGACCGGGTTTCTTGGCGCGTTTACGACGTTCTCTACTTTTTCGCTTGAGGCCTGGCAATTGCTGGATCGTGGCGAAATATTAATTGCTGCATTTTATATTATAGGTACAACACTGATTTGCATTGTCGCGCTATTTGCCGGGGTGCTGATCTCGCGCGCTAGCCTCTAAGAATATTAAATACCAAAACATTACTAATTTAACGACTAAACATTAACGCAAGAATTTTATTTATGTTAGATCCAAAACTCGTCCGCACCGAAACCAATGAAATCGCTGAAAAGCTGGCAATAAAGAAGTATAAGTTTGATACAGACTTGTTTTCATCCCTAGAAGAGTCGCGTAAGCAAATACAGTCAAAGACTGAAGAGCTTCAAAATGAACGCAACACTCGCTCAAAATCGATTGGTAAAGCCAAAGCGGCCGGAGAAGATATTGCGCCACTAATTGCCGAAATGGATACAATTGGTGCTTCTTTAGAATCTGCAAAGGCGGAATTAAGTGAAGTGCAGGATCAGTTAAACGATTTGCTTGCAGGCATGCCTAATATACCAGACTCTGAAGTGCCTGAAGGTAATTCTGAAGATGATAACGTCGAAGTATTAAAGTGGGGTGAGCCTGGAAAATTTGATTTCGAGGTTAAAGATCACGTAGCTTTAGGTGACATCAATAAACAATTAGACTTTGAAACTGCAAGTAAATTGACCGGTTCACGTTTTGTGGTGATGCGCGGACAGTTAGCCAAGCTTCATCGTGCTTTAGCGCAGTTCATGCTTGATACGCATTCAGCTGAAAATGGTTATGAAGAAGTCTACCTTCCTTACGTTGTT
>NZ_LWGE01000610.1:0-625 GCF_001635315.1 Oleiphilus sp. HI0123 | reverse complement strand
GACGATGTCAATATGGACGATGCAACACAGTCAGTTGTTTTTGGTAAGGCTTTTAATGCTGGCCAAACCTGCATTGCACCTGACTACATTCTTTGTCCAGAGCACCGCCTGGAGCATTTCGTTGATCGATTCCAACACTTCTTTGCCAAGATGTACCCAACGCTGAAGCACAACACTGACTTCACCAGCGTAGTCGATGAACGACAGCTCGCACGCCTGCAATCTTACCTGGACGATGCAAAAAGCAAAGGCGCAACGATTATTGAGTGCAACCCGGCTGACGAAGATATGCAAACCGGTACACGTAAGATGCCTATCCACCTGGTGCTAAATGCCACTGATGATATGCTAGTGATGCAAGAAGAACTCTTTGGCCCAATCCTGCCAATCCTACCCACTAAGTCGCTAGACCAAGCTCTGGACTTCATTAATGATCGCCCTCAGCCCTTGGCGCTTTACTATTTTGGAATGGACAAAGACGAACAGCAATATGTACTAGAACAAGTTCGAGCTGGCGGCGTCTGCATTAACGACACAGTCTCTCACTTTGCTCAAGAAGACTTACATTTTGGCGGCGTTGGTGAATCAGGTATGGGCTCCTACCACGGCGAGCAAGGCTTCCTGA
>NZ_LWGE01000609.1:0-461 GCF_001635315.1 Oleiphilus sp. HI0123 | reverse complement strand
ACAGCATATTGGTGCTTATCACGTAGAGACCGGTCATGGCATGATCACCTTCCTGGATACGCCAGGACACGCAGCCTTTACAGCTATGCGTGCACGTGGTGCGAGCAGTACTGATATTGTTATTCTGGTTGTAGCAGCCGATGATGGCATGATGCCACAAACCGAAGAAGCGATTCAGCATGCGCGATCAGCAAATATGCCGATCGTTGTTGCGGTAAACAAAATGGATAAAGAGCAAGCAGATCCTGATCGTGTTAAAAATGAACTAGCGACGAAAGAAGTTATCCCCGAAGACTGGGGTGGCGATGTCCAGTTTGTAAACGTTTCTGCGCATACCGGTGAAGGTATTGATGCTTTGCTTGATGCTGTATTGCTTCAAGCTGAGCTTCTAGAGTTAACAGCTGCCAAGAACGTTCCGGCAAAAGGTGTTGTTGTGGAATCTAGCCTTGATAAAGGCCGTG
>NZ_LWGE01000608.1:0-654 GCF_001635315.1 Oleiphilus sp. HI0123 | reverse complement strand
CAGATCGTCCAACAACACATCCAGGGGCGCCCTCAACGCGAGCAGCAAAGCCGTGAACGCATTGCACGCTTTAACCGCGAACTAAATGACCTTCTGACGGAAATGCAAAAGAATATTCGTAGCATCGCCGTTATTGCTGTTAATTCCAAAATCGAAGCGCCTCGAACTGGCGAACATAGCCCTGTTTTACTCGATATGGCGCATAACGTTGAAGAGATGATCAAGCGCATCCTTTACCATATCGATAAAGCGTTAAAGTTTTTATCTACTAACAATAAACTAATCTAGGCACGCACATGAAATCTCAAGCAATATATCAAGAAAAGCATCAATGGATCTATTTCGGAAGAGACCCTGACAAGCCTGAAAAAATTATTGATTCGAATCAGTTTATGATCGTGAATAATCAACAAGCTGTTTTACTCGATCCTGGCGGTGTTGAGCTTTTTGCTCCTATGTTAAGCTCTGTCGTCAAATACATTCCTTTAGAGCAAATCACTCACTTGTTTGCTTCTCACCAGGACCCAGACATCATTTCGTCTTTGGGTCTTTGGGATCAGGTTATCCCAGATGCGAAACTTCATGGCCCTTGGCTTTGGGAAGGCTTCATACGACATTTCGGCATGAACAATATTTCTTACGAGGCGATACAGG
>NZ_LWGE01000607.1:0-521 GCF_001635315.1 Oleiphilus sp. HI0123 | reverse complement strand
TTGCAGGGAAAAACAGCGGAAGCTCGAGCACCGGCAGGTATTGGCTATGTGCCGCAGGGACGGGAGATCTTTCCATTACTAACCGTTGAAGAGAATTTACGTGTGGGTTTGCCTATTCGCAAGGGACGTTTAAAAGGTCAGGAAGGCGCGGGTGAAATTCCTCAGAAAATTTTTGATCTATTCCCTGTGCTAGGCGAAATGATGCATCGCCGCGGTGGTGACTTATCGGGTGGCCAGCAACAGCAGTTGGCCATTGGCAGAGCGCTGATTATAGAGCCTAAGGTGTTAATTCTGGATGAGCCAAATGAAGGTATTCAGCCTAACATTGTTAAACAAATTGGCGATGTTGTGATGAAGTTAAATGAAGAAGAAGGCTTGACGGTTATCCTTGTAGAGCAGAAACTTGGCTTTGCTCGACGCGTTGGACAATCCTTTAGGCTAATGGATAGAGGCCGTGTCGTGGCCAATGACACGATGGATAAGCTGAGTGATGACTTGATTAGTAAGTACTTGGCTGTATA
>NZ_LWGE01000606.1:0-249 GCF_001635315.1 Oleiphilus sp. HI0123 | reverse complement strand
TAGTAAGAGTGTATGGACTATTTCTTATCAGGACGTCATCGCGATCGCTAAGCTTTTCACGACTGGCGAACTGTATGTAGAGCGGATTGTTTCTATTGCTGGCCCTTCTGTTAAGAAACCGCGCTTGGTTAAAACTCAATTTGGTGCCAATATATCTGAGCTGCTGAGCAATGAACTTAGTTCAACCTCTGCCAGAGCCATTTCAGGTTCGGTTTTTGGTGGCCGGACCGCAAGAGCTACAGTTGATTA
>NZ_LWGE01000605.1:0-584 GCF_001635315.1 Oleiphilus sp. HI0123 | reverse complement strand
TGATGTTATGCACGCTGACTTCCTGCGTGTTGATATGGACAAAGCTATCCATGTGCACGTTCCACTTCACTTCACAAACGAAGACGCTTGTGTTGGTGTTAAGTTGGGCGGTGGTAAGATCTCTCACCAGCAGGTTGAAGCTGAAGTAATTTGCCTACCTGGTAACTTGCCTGAGTTCATCGAAGTTGATATGACTGAAGTTGAAGCAGAAACTATCCTTCACCTTTCAGACCTTAAACTTCCTGAAGGCGTTACACTTGCTGCACTACAGCAAGGTGCTGACCACGATCTTCCAATTTGTTCAGTACATACTCCAAAGGGTAAAGCTGAAGACGAAGCTGGTGAAGCAGCTGCAGAAGGTGATGCAGAGTAATTCTCTGTATCCGGCATGAATTGATAGCGTCAGAGAAGCTCCGATGAGTCAAATCAAGCTGATTGTGGGGCTGGGTAATCCCGGCCCCGAATACGAAAACACCCGCCATAATGCTGGCGCCATCTTTCTGGCCCAGATCGCTGAAGCACATCAGCAAAACCTTAAGCCAGAAAAGAAGTTCCACGGACTTCATGCCAAAGTTAATATTCAA
>NZ_LWGE01000604.1:0-583 GCF_001635315.1 Oleiphilus sp. HI0123 | reverse complement strand
CCGCTAGCAAAAATCATTTGCTCACTTAGGTTATGTTCAAAAAAGTAGGTACCCAATAAATCACTCTCAGCCGTCAAATCAACAGGGCTAGGCACTTCTGAGGCTAAGGTAGACTGAGTCACCATTAGCTCGGCACGCGTAGGTCCTTCCATCATACCGTCCTTTTTGACGACAATTTCGGGCCTGAACAAGTCACTAAAATCAGCTAATGCCACGTCATGTACTTCAGATAAACCAGCAATAGTAATTTCAAGATTACCTGAGCTATCTACCAACCAAGTTGTTGCCTCATCACCTGTATCTGTTGTTCCAGCACTTTCGTCATCATGCCTCCAGACGAATCGTCCAGTATTACCTGAGCTGTCAAATACATAATATTCTTCATACTCTGTCGAAGTGCCATCGTCATACCATTCTCTTAAGAGACCAGAACCCAGAACTCCCAGCTCTTGTCCTTGCGTCAGAGTTGCAGAGTCCGAGAAGTCCACTCCATTATTGCTTGCCGCAGCAAATGGATCTGCGCCCACACGCTGAAGTACAAAGGAACCTTCACCATCATCTAGGCTAAGCGCGTCTCCATTTA
>NZ_LWGE01000603.1:0-677 GCF_001635315.1 Oleiphilus sp. HI0123 | reverse complement strand
CTCTGCTCGATCAACAACTTCAAGCCCAAGGCGCGTTAGAATCTCTTCTATTTCAGCTGTCTCTACCTTCAAGCCTAAGAGCGACTCAACTTTAGTTTCACGCAAGGTCACAGTCGAAGACTTAGGAAGCGTCTCTGCATCACTTTCTTCAACGATTGGGCCAGCTTTGCCGCCGACAATATCGATTAATAAGCGCGTTGCACGTTCCATTGCCTCGTGCTGCAGCGCATAATCAACACCTCGTTCAAAACGGTGTGAAGAGTCTGTATGCAAGCCATAAGAGCGTGCTTTACCCGCAATCGCCAAGGGTGCAAAGAAGGCACATTCCAAAAAGATGTTCTGAGTTGTAGCGCTAACACCTGAGGCTTCGCCACCCATGATACCTGCGATTGCAAGTGGAGTGTTTTCATCTGCAATAACCAAGGTGTCATCACGAAGTTCAACTTCCTGACCATCCAACAAGGTTAGTTTTTCAGCATTTTCAGCTTGACGTACATTGATTGAGCCATTCAGCTTATCTAAATCAAATGCATGCATTGGCTGACCGAGCTCAAGCAAAATATAGTTGGTTACGTCAACGGCAGGATCAATACTACGTAAACCGCAGCGACGTAACTTTTCTTGCAGCCATAATGGTGAAGGCTTAGTTAGGTCGACACCTTCAATGACGCGTCCCA
>NZ_LWGE01000602.1:0-513 GCF_001635315.1 Oleiphilus sp. HI0123 | reverse complement strand
AACTTTTTCTTCTCTTTCTAGCATGAGGTTTAACTTGTCCATCATTTCCTTGCGTTCGTGGGATTGTTGCCATGCTTGCCAATCTTGAGTGCTACGCCAGTTGCAAAGGATGACTCGGTGTCTTGAGTTGGTAATATCTTTTAATGACTCCCCAGAAATAAAGCCCGGAGCTCGAATGGCTTTTTGTAGCGTTTGTTTTGCAGTATCCTCATAGTTTGCTTCCAGTGATTCCGCGATGGATCTTTCGATAATAACCCTAATCATGGCATGCCCCTCCAGTGTGCTGTTGTTTTAAGTATAGATTAAAAAAGAGAGCTAGATGTTACATCAACACCTTTTGGATACTCAAGGTTTGTATTGTCCTGAACCTGTTATGATGCTGCACTCAAAAATTGACGAGATGCAAAGTGGGGACGTGGTCAAGGTAATCGCTTCCGACCCGGCCACTCAGCGTGATATACCAAAATTCTGTCAGTTTCTTGGTCATGAACTGCTCGATCAGAGCCAGGAAAA
>NZ_LWGE01000601.1:0-207 GCF_001635315.1 Oleiphilus sp. HI0123 | reverse complement strand
GACCGGGGATGTATACTGAAACCACTCGGCCCAATCACCTTGCTCAGGAAGTAATCGATAACAGTGTCGATGAAGCGCTTGCGGGTCACGCCAGTAAAATTGATGTTGTATTGTATGAAGATGGTTCTTTGTCAGTTGCCGATAACGGGCGCGGGATGCCCGTAGATATTCACTCTGAAGAAGGTGTACCAGGGGTAGAACTAATCT